>CAYYTN010000300.1:0-3373 GCA_964474495.1 uncultured Chloroflexota bacterium | reverse complement strand
CCGCCGGCACCGAGACCCGCGGACTGCTGCGGGTGCACCAGTTCGACAAGGTCGAGCTGGTCAAGTTCGTCGAGCCCGAGACCTCCTACGACGAGCAACTCAAGCTGCTGGCCGACGCCGAAACCGTGTTGCAGGAACTCGAATTGCCATACCGGGTCATCGAGCTCTGCGCCGGCGAACTCAGCGGCGCGGCGGCCAAGTGCTTGGACATCGAGCTCTGGGCGCCGGGCAGTCCCGGGGCGTCCGACGACGAGCCCGGCCGCTGGCTCGAGATTTCATCGGTATCGAACTTCGAGGACTACCAGGCCCGCCGCGCCGGCATTCGATATCGATCCGAAAAGGGCGCCCGCCCGCGCTTCGTCCACACCCTCAACGGCTCCGGCGTCGCGCTGCCAAGGCTCATCGTCGCGCTGCTCGAAAACAACCAGCAGTCCGACGGCTCAGTGGCTATTCCAATGGTGCTCCAACCCGCCCTCGGCACCGAGCGTCTCGAAGTCCCCGCCGCCTAGCCCCCGAAAACGGATCCGCCGGAGACGCTGGCACCATGCAGTCGAGGATTGCTAGCGGGCGGTGGCGCCGGCGTCGATTGGCATCGCGATTCCGGTCACGAACGAAGCCGTGTCGGAACTCAACCAGAGCACCCCCGCGGCGACCTCCTCCGGGCTGGCGGCACGGCCCAGTAGCGATCCGGCGGCGGCCTGGCGCAGGCCGGCCGAATCCCGGGCGACCGCCTTGCGGCCCATTCCGGTGTCGACGATTCCCGGACATACGGCGTTGACGCGAATTCCTTCCGCGGCATTCTCCAGGGCCGCCGCCCGGGTTAGCCCGACGATGCCGTGCTTGCTGGCGACGTAGGCGGCGGCGTCGGCCTTGCCGACCAGCCCCAGTTGCGAGGCGGTGTTGACGATGGCTCCCCCACCCTGGGCACGCATTTGCGGAATCTCGTACTTCATACAGAGCCAGACGCTCTTCAAGTTGGTGGCAAGCAGATGGTCCCAGTGCTCCTCGGTAATCTCATGGAGCGGCAGGCCCAGGTCGCCGATGCCGGCGTTGTTGAAGGCGCAGTCCAATCGGCCGTAGGTGGCGACGGCGGCATCGATCAGGGCGGCAACATCGTCAGCGCTGGAGACATCGGTACGCACGAACACGGCTTCGCCGCCGTCGGCGACGATTTCCTGGGCCACTCGGGCGCCGGCATCTTCGGTGAAATCGGCGATCACAACTTTGGCGCCTTCACCGGCGAAGGCGAGAGCGGTGGCACGGCCGATGCCGCCGCCGCCGCCGGTGACTAGGGCGATCTTGCCATCGAAACTGCCGGGCATCGCTCTCCTCCTCGTGCGTATCGCCGTTGGCATGTCACGTCAGGGGCGATTCGATTGTAGGGAACCACGCAGCGGCCGGTTGGGGGTTTGCAACGGCGGGGATGCCCGCCGGCTCACCCGATCCCGGTTCTTCCACCAGCGCCCATCGGCGACAAATAACCCGTCATCTCCCGCGCAAAACCTCCCGGAGCAACCGAGCCCCCATGAACCTCACCGCCCGAATCTATCCCGGTCTCCCCGAAGTCGTCCGGCTCGGGCTGGCCACCCGCGGCGCCAACCGCCCCGGGCGGCTAGGCCTCCAGAAGCTTCTTCAGCGTCTGCAAATGCCCGCTGATGTTTTGGCGGTGCGTCCGACCGATCACGCGATCCGTCGCGGGTCCAAAGTCCTTCCGGTCCACGATGTCCCACTGGATCGCGAACTCCAACCTGGTCCCCGCATCCACCGATTCGTAGCTCCAAACACTCTCGAAATCGACCGGACCGGACGTGCTGCGATACACCACTTTGCGATTCGGTTCGTAGCCCACAATCTCCCACGTCGCTTCAATTCGCATGCCGCCGAGCGAATAGACCTCGCGCCCGGTCGCCCCCAGCCCCTCCCCGCCGCGTGACAAATCCTCCGGATCGTCCAGCGCGTCGCCCTCCAGCTCCACCTCCGCCTCGACAATCGACTGACGCCAGATCGAATCGTTCGCCGGGTCTTCCACGAACGCAAAAACATCTTCGACCGGGCGGTCGATTAGCACGCTCACCTCGAAGTTCGGCATCTGTCTCCATCCTGAAACTAATTGCGCCGCCGGGCGGTTCCGACAGTTGAGGATCAGCACCACCCCCGGGATCGACCGGGCGACCAATGCTAGTCATTTCCGCGGCCAACCCTCGGCTCGAAAATCCGTCGCCGGAAAGAGTTCCAGGCAGCGCGGCCGATCGGTCGGCTCCGGGGCCCGCGTCGATTCCCATTGGGCGGTCGCCGTTCCGGCCCCCTTCCCGGCGACGGCGGGCCGCGATCGCCAAAGAAGCCGCCGCCGGCGGCCCGCCCATCGGCGACAATGGAGTCAGCGCCGACCTCCAAACACAGCACTACCAGAATCGAATCGCAAACCCGTGACCCGCACCGCCCGAATCCACCCCGACCTCCCCGAAGTCACCCGCCTGGGGCTGGCAACCCGCGGCAACAACGCGCTCAACCCGAAAGACATCCACCACGCCATCGACCGGGGCATCAACTACCTGAATTGGTGCGGCCAGCCCGACGGACTCAGCCGGGCGATCGGCGAACTCGGCGCGAAGCGGGGTGAGGTGGTGATCGCCGTACAACTCCAGGCCCGCGACGCCGACGGCATGCAGCGCCAGATCGACCGCGCCCGCCGCGAACTCAACACCGACCGGCTCGACGTGGTCACGCTGTACTACATCGAAAGCCAGCGGGAGTGGGAGGGGTTGATCGCGCCGGACGGCGCGCTGACCGCGCTCGAAGCCGCGAAGCAAACCGGCGCGGTCCGCATGATCGGGCTCACCAGCCACCAGCGCCGGCTCGCGGCGAGTTGGGCGCAGACCGGCCGCCTGGACCTGCTGATGCTGCGCTACAACGCCGCCCATCGCGGGGCCGAGACCGAGGTCTTCCCGCTCATCCGGCCGGTCACCGGCGGACCCACCGCCAATAGCGGGGCCAGTGGCGACCCGGACATCGACTCGCCGTCCACCGGCGAAGCGATCAACAACGCACCGGTGGTTCCCTTTGTGGCGTATACCTGCCTGCGCTGGGGGGCGCTGATGGAGCCGACCATCGCCGACCCGCCCGGATTCCAGCCGCCGCCGGCCCGCGAGTGGTACCGCTACGTCCTGGCCCAGCCGCAGGTTGACGTGGCGCTGATGGCCCCGCGCACCCGCGCCGAACTCGACCACGACCTGCCGCTGCTGGACGACTGGCACCCGCCGAGCCCCGACGAACGCGCCAGCCTCGAGGCCCACGGCGAGCGGGTGCACATCCACGCCGAGAGGTTCTGGTAGCGGAACCCAACAGAAGAAGCGGCCGTGGGCCGCGGCGGGTG
>CAYYTN010000299.1:0-3405 GCA_964474495.1 uncultured Chloroflexota bacterium | reverse complement strand
GGCGCCTAGACCCCCTCCTGGTCCGTTCCCCCCGCCTCCCGGGTACGCTCGCGCAGCCGGGTCACGCTCTCGTGCTGGTTAATGAAGCGATAGATCCAGTCCTCGGCCTCGTGCGGGTAGTCGCCGAAATCGCAGCGCGCGCCGTAGATATCGCCCTCCTCCTCGGCCACCGCCCAGACCTCCAGCACCATGCACGGCAGCGAGAACTTCCGCGCCGGGTCCTGGGTGCCCTGCCAGAGATTCTCCCAGCCGCGCCGGTCGCCCAGCGGATCGTTGAGATCCAGCCGGAACTCCAGCCGGTGATGCACCTCGGGCGCTTCGGCGCTGGCGGCGATCTCCGCCTTCATCCGAATCTCTGCCCCGCCGGCGCTCAGGTCGGTGATCTCCGACGGCACCGTTCGCCGCTCGCCCTGGTTGGGCGGTGGACTGATCACCAGCTCCGCGTCCGGGATGGCAACCCCGATCCGAAACGCCTCCCGGCGACGTAATTCCGTCATCACCACCGGGCGCGACATCATCACCAGTCGCTCGCCGGCGCCCCCGAGTTGCTGGACCTCGCCATTTCCCCGATGCCCCACCCCGCCGGTCTCGGCCGTTATCACCGCCACCGCGCCGACCCGAATCGTGTTGGGAATCCGCGCCAACGACGGCACATCGATCACCAGCGCCGCATCGTTCGTCCCCACCACCACTCCCTCAAGCGACAGGTGATCCTCGCCGTCGATCACCTCCAGGCGCACCTCGACGCCATCCGTCAGCATCTGACTTTCGCCCGGGTCCATCGGCAGCGCCCCACGGGTTGATTCGTTCCCCGTCCAGTCTACGACCATCGCCGCCTGCCCCGGCCGAACTCGTCGCAAACCCCCGACTCAGTCCCGCAGAACCGTCACCCGAATCGTCGCCGGCTCGCCCGGGAACCAGGCCACCAATTCCGCCAGCGGCGCCGCTCGCACCACGTACTCGCCCGCCTCGTCCGGCAGCCGCAGCATCCCCCGGAACGCATAGGCATTCCCCGGCAGGATGTCCCCCACCAGGTGACCCAGCAGCACGATCCGCCCCTCGTAGCCGGTCATCTCCACCTCGCTGCCGTCGGCCTGCACCTTGAACCAGCGCCAGCCCAGCCGGATGTTCGCCTCGCTGCCCCAGGCCACCGGACCCAGGTTCAGCGCCGTTACCAGCAGCGGCAACCGTTCCGCCGGCCGTCCCGCGAACTCGTCCCGGGTCACCAGCCGCAGCCGCGCCCGCAGCCCCGCGTCGGTGCCGTCAAACGCCGTCGTCGCGATCGCCCCCACCCGCACGTCGCGTTGCAGCAGCATCCCGCCCGCCAGATCCAGTTCAAGTCGATAGATCCCCTCAGCCACCGGCGTCGGCAGCCGCAGCAGCGTGTCATAGGTCCCGCCGGCCGGCAGGAACGGCGGCGGCAGCAGGCCGGTCTGCGTCTCTAGGATCGCCTCACCCCCGGCGTCCAACCAGCGCACCGTCACCGTCCGCACCGTTGCGTCGCCGGGCGGCAGCCAGGGGTCCGGCAGCGGATTGCGCAGCACCAGCGGCGATTGGATCGCCGTCCCCGTCAGCGCCGTTTCCAGCGGCAGGAAGACATCCAGTTCCGCCCAATCGCCATCCGGCCGCGCCGCCACCTCCGGCAGCGACAACACTAGCCAGCCAAATGAATCGGTCGCCCCCGCCGCCGCCGGCCCCGCCCCGGCCTCGCGCCAGATCGCCTCATCACGGGCCTCCAGCTTCGACAGGTCGATCACCACCCCCCGCACCCCGGTCGCGGCCAGCGCCCGCAGCAGGTCTTCAGCCCCCTGCCGGGTCACATCCCGGGTGGCATCACGAAAGAACCAGTACTGCGGCCAGATCGCTCCCGAGTAGCCATTCACCAGCGGGCCCTTGCCGGCCGCGGTGGTCATCCAGATCCGCCCGATCTCCTCCGCGCCACTCACCGGCACAAACAGCAACGGCCCGTCCGGGGCGTCCTCCAGGGTCGCCACCAGCCCCAGGTCTTCCGGCACCGGCGGCACGTTCAGCGGGGTCGTCGCCGCCTCTCCCAGCACCGCCGCCACCAGCAGCACCCCCACCGCCGGCGCCGCCCAGCCGCCCCGGCGCCGATGGCGCAGCCGCGCCGCCACCGCCGTCACCAGTACCCCGGCCAGCAGCGCCAGCGCGAGATTCGCCATCAGCGAGAACCGCGCCACGATCCGCACCGCCCGGAAGTTGGCGAAGTTGTCGTACAGGAACCGATACGGCAGCGTGAAGTCCGTCACCTCCTCGTGCCATTTCCAGTTCGGCCCCAGGCTCAGCACCACCGCCAGCAGGAACAGCGAAGACCGCCCCCGCAGCAGCGCCACCGCTCCCAGCAGGCCCACGATCCCGCCCAACAGTCCCGCCGCGAACGGCACAAAACCGGGAAACGCCCGCCGCTCGCCGGTCGGCACCGGGAACCGCTCCTGCAGCCCCTCGTACCAGGCCAGCCGCGACGACGGCGACAGGTAGTCCCGCAGCTGCAACGAGCCGTTCTGCACCTCGGAGATGTCCCGTTCCGCCGCCCAGTCCCGCGAAAACTCCAGGTACCCCAGCGCAAACGGCGCGAACGCCGCGCTCACCACCGCTCCCACCGCCAGGCTGCGCAGCGGCACCCGCCAGTCCCGGTTGCGCAGCGACCACCACACTCCCGGCACAATCGCGAACCCCACCAGCACGAATCCGGCGATATAGCCCAGCTGTACCGCGGTCACGAATTGCAGCCCCGCGCACAGCACCGCCAGGCCGAAGTCCCGCCAGCCGCGCGAGCGGGCGAAGCGCACGGCGAAGAGCAGCGTCAGCGGTATCCACCAGGCCCCCGCGAACTGGAAATGCGCGAGCCCGTAGTTGAGTTGCAGCGCCCCGAAGCCAAACACCACTCCGGCCGCCACCGCCGCCAGGCGATCGTGCGTCAACGTCAGCACCGCCAGGTACATGCAGAAGGCGCTCATCCCGAACGCGATATGCCAGGTCAGGTTGAACGCCACGATTTCGTCGCCGGTCACCAGGCGCAGCGGAGCGAAGATCGGCAGCAATCCGAGCAGCAGGTCCGAGCCGTACAGCGCGTTGCCGGCGCCGAAGTAGAAGTTCCCCTGCAATAACGAACCCGGGTCCGACCAGAGCGCCCGCAACTGCCCGTCCAGCAGCGCCGCCTGCCAGAGCTGATCGCCGTCGGTCTTGTGCGCCAGGTGCCCGGCCGCGTTAGCCAGCAGGGGCCGCATCGCCACCACCGTCACCGCGGCGAAGAACAGCGCCACCAGGGCATGCCCGGCCCAGGGCCGTTCGCGCAGCCACCGTGCGGGTCGGTCGAGTCGGGTCACCAGCGACGAAGTCAGAGCCCCACCACCCCGCGTCCCCGTATTCCGCTCAAGCGCCGCGGCC
>CAYYTN010000298.1:0-3411 GCA_964474495.1 uncultured Chloroflexota bacterium | reverse complement strand
CGGCCGTCGCGCCCCTTCTTCCCCGCATTCCGCTCACCCTTCACCGGGACATCTTTGCCGCCGGCGCCCCACAACCACTACGCTCGTAGAGGTCGTCCCTCGCCGGGCCGGCCGGAGGGGGATCGAATAGACGCTACAACTCAGGACGGACCCGGCCCGCGCTACAAATGGGCCGTGGTCCTCGTCGTCGGCGCCGGCGTCTTCATCGCCACCCTCGATGCCAGCAGCGTCAACATCTCCCTCCCGCGGATCGCCCGGAGCCTCGACGCCGACCTTCTGGCCGTCCAGTGGATCGCCCTCGCCTACCTCATCGGCATGAACGGCCTCATGCTGCCGTTCGGCCGCCTTTCCGATCTCGTCGGCCGCAAGCGCATCTCGCTCACCGGCTTCGTCTTCTTCGGCGTCGGCGGCCTGCTCAGTTTCCTCAGCCCCGGGCTCGGCTACCTGATCGCCGCCCGCATCTTCCAGAGCATCGGCGCCGCCATGCTCCAGTCCACCGGCGCCGGCCTCATCGTCGGCGCGTTCCCGGCCAAAGAGCGCGGCCGGGCCATGGGACTCAACGGCAGCATCGTCTCCGTCGGCCTGCTCGTCGGCCCGGTCGTCGGCGGCCTCGTCACCGACACCCTCGGCTGGCGCTACATCTTCATCCTCCCGGTCCCCATCGCCGTCCTGGCGCTCATCGCCGGCTCCTTCCTCCTCCGCGAAACCGGCCGCATCCGCAACGAACGCTTCGACGCCCTCGGCGCGGTCCTCGTCATGCTCTGGATCGCCCCACTCGTCTACCTCCTCAACCAGGGCAAAAACCAGGGCTGGGGCTCCCCGCTGATCCTCTCCCTCGCCGGGGTCGTCATCGCCGCCTTCGCCGCCTTCATCTTCTCCCAGGTCCGCGTCCGGCACCCGATCGTCAGCCTGTCCATCTTCCGCATCCGGCTCTTCAGCCTCTCCGTCCTCATCGCCATCCTGACCTTCATCGCCCTCGCCGGCAGCATCCTCCTCACCCCTTTCCTGCTGCAGAACCTCCTCGGCCTCACCGTCGCCGAATCCGGATTCATGATGTCTCTCATCCCCGTCGGCAGTGTCTCCCTGGCCATGGTCGGCGGCGCCCTCGCCGACCGCTACGGCCCCCGCATCCCCGCCACCATCGGCCTGCTCATGATGGCCGCCGCCATGGCCAGCTTCGCCTTCATCAAACCCGGCACCCCCATCGAAACCATCATCCCCCGGCTGCTGCTGCTCGGCTTCGGCCAGGGCCTCTTCATGTCCCCCAACTCCAGCTCCATCATGGGGTCCCTACCGCGCAGCAAGCTCGGTCTCGCCGGCGGCTTCCTCGCCTGGTCACGCACCTTTGCCTTCGCCTCCGGCCAGGCCATCTGGGGCGCCGTCTTCGCCACCGTCGTGCTGTTCACCGCCGGCGCCGGAACCGTCCTCAACGCCCCCCCCGCCGCCCTGCAATCCGGCTTCGCCGCCGGCTACTACGGCTGCGCCGGGGCACTGCTGGTCGCCGCCGTCCTGGCCAGCGCCCGCGGCCGCGTCACCGCTCCGGTCGAGGCCGACCCCGCCGCCCCCATCACCCTCCGCGAAGACGACTTTGTGCTCGGCTGGCCGGCCCGCTCCGACTCGCCTCCCGGGAGCTAGCGCTCCGCGATCGGCACGTACTCCACGCCGTGCTCGCCGACGTAGTTCAGCCGCGGCCGGATCAACTTCGCGATGTCGTACTGCTCCAGGATGTGAGCCGCCCAGCCCGACATCCGGCTCATCCCGAAGATCGGCGTGAACAGGTCGATCGGGATACCCAGGTCCCAGTACACCGACGCCGAGTAGAAGTCGACATTGGCGTTCAGGCCCTTCTCCCGCATCAGCACCTCTTCCATGATCACCGAGATGTCATAGTAGTTGGTATTGCCGCTCTCGATCCCCAGCTTTTCCGACATGACCTTCAGGAACGCCGCCCGCGGATCGGTCGTCTTGTACACCGCGTGCCCGAACCCGAAAATCAACTCGTGGCGGTCCAGCTTCTCCATCACGTAGGCCTCGGCCGCCTCCGGCTTGCCTATCTCCTCCAGCATGTGGATCGCCGCCATGTTCGCCCCGCCGTGCAGCGGGCCCTTCAGCGCCCCGATCGCGCCGGCCATCGCTGAATACATGTCCGACGCCGTCGCCGCGATCACCCGCGCCGTGAACGTCGAAGCATTCAACTCGTGCTCCGCGTGCAGCACCAGGCCCACGTCCAACGACTTGGCCGCCGTCTCCGACGGCGCCTCGCCGTTCAGCATGCGCAGAAAATCCGCCGCGATGCTCAGGCTCTTGTCCGGCGCCACCGGGTCATTCCCCTGCGAAATCCGGTACAGCCCGGCGATGATCGTCGGCGCCTTTGCCTGGATCCGCGTCGCCTTCCGCTTGCTCGCCTCCACCGAGTTGTCATCGCCGTCCGGGTCGAACGCCGACAGCGCCGACACCGCCGTCCGCAGCGTCTCCATCGCCACCGCGCTCGCCGGCAACGATCGCGCCAGGTCCCATATCGCCTCCGGCACGTCGCGGTTTTCCTTCAGTTCGGCGTCCAGCGCCGCCAATTCAGTTTCCGTCGGCAGGCGGCCGTTCCACAGCAGGAACACCACCTCTTCAAACGTCGAGTGCTCGGCCAGCGCCTGGATCGGGTAGCCGAAATACTCCAGGATCCCTTCCTGGCCGTCGATAAAGCAGATCGTTGAATCCGCCACCGTCGCGCCCCGCAAACCGCCTGATCGTTCTGCCATGGCCTGGCCTCCTGTGTAACGACATGGCCAGATGGCGGGTACTCGCCTACCGGCCCTATCCTGGAACTCTTCTACTCCTGAAACCCCGGACCACTACCCTACCTTCATCCCCTCGCCCGCGCCACGCAGCCGCCCGGCAACCCCATCCCACCGTGTACCATTGCCGCCGAACTTCCGCCGCACCCGACTGGCTCGCCGGCTCATGGACGAATCCTCGAAAATCATCATCTACACCGACGGCGCCAGCCGCGGCAATCCCGGCGAATCCGCCGCCGGCGTCATGATGTGGGACGCCAACGGCGACCCCATCGGCCGGCTCTCGCTCTACCTCGGCCACCTCACCAACAACCAGGCCGAGTACAAGGCCGTCCTCGCCGCGCTGCTGGCCGCCTACGTTCAGGGCCACCAGCACGTCGAGTTCCGCCTCGACAGCGAACTCGTCGTCCGCCAGCTCAGCGGCCAGTACAAGATCAAAGACGCCAAACTCAAGGCGCTGGCCACGCAAGTGCAAAACGCCGCCGCCCGACTCGAAAGCGTCACCTTCAACCACATCAAGCGCACCGGCAACGACCAGGCCGACTCGCTCGCCAACGAGATCCTGGACCAGCGCGCGGACGACGACCTGCCAATCTAGCCGCGCCGCCGGCCCCGCCTGGCC
>CAYYTN010000297.1:1674-3424 GCA_964474495.1 uncultured Chloroflexota bacterium | reverse complement strand
GCTGGGGGCGGCGGTGCCGTATTCGGCGGCGGCGCTGCGGCGGTATGTCGGCGGCGAGGTGGAGCAGGCGGTTTCGGCGGAGACGGCGAGTGATATGGCGCTGACGGCGCTGGCGCGGGCCCGGGAGTTCGCGCCGGAACTGGAGGCGGATCTACTGGGAGTCGGGGCTACGTGCGGGTTGGCGACGGACCGGGAACGGCGCGGGGGGAATCGCTGCTTCGTGGCGGTCGTGGGAGCGGGGGGGGAGTTGCACCGGAGCCTGACGCTGGTGAAGGGCGCGCGGAATCGCGCGGAGGAGGAACGGGTGGCGACCGACCTGGCGCTGGCGACGATCTTGCGGATGGCCGGCATCGACGGCGAACTCGAACTGGAACTGCTGGAGGGGGAACGGGTGGTGGCTACGACGCCGGGGGTCGAGTACCGGCTGGCGCGGTTGGCGGCCGGGCGGCTGGACCGGGTGGCGCTGAACGGCGCTGGCGAGGCAGTCGGAACGGAGAATCCGGCGGCGCTGCTGGCCGGCTCCTACAACCCGCTGCACGCGGGGCACCGGGCGCTGCTGGCGGCGGCGGGCCACGAAGTCGGCGCGGCGGTGGCGGCCGAGATCTCGATCGAGAACGTGGACAAGCCCTTGCTGGCTGCGGAGGAAGTATTGCGGCGGGTGGGGCAGTTCGCGGCCGACGACCGGGTGTTCGTGACCCGGGCGGCGACGTTCCGCGAGAAGGCGCGGCTGTTCCCGGCGGTGACGTTCGTGATCGGCGCGGACACGGCGGAACGGCTGGTGGCGGCGGAGTACTACGGCGACAACGAGGTCGAAATGCGGGCGGCGCTGGGCGAGATCCGGGTCGCGGGTTGCCGGTTCCTGGTGGCCGGCCGCGTCGATGGCGCGGGCCGGTTTCGGACGCTGGCCGACGTGGCGATCCCGGCCGAGTTCGCGCCGCTGTTCAGCGAACTGCCCGAGGCGCGCTTCCGCGCCGACGTGTCGTCGTCGGAGATCCGCGACGGGCAGGCCTGAGCGGTCGAATCCGCGGGCCGTTGCCTAGGACGCGGTGACGACCAGCTCCTGGCCGGCGGCGATGGTGGTGTTGTTGGCGAGCGAGACGGCGAGTTGCCCGTCGGTGAGTTCCCAGTTGGCGTCGAGGGCGGTTCCGGCCAGCGTCACCGCCACGCCGCCCGGCGCGAACCCGTCCGGCAGCGCCAGGTTGAGCCGGGTGATTTCAACGTCGCCGTGGGCGATCCGCAGACCGGCGGTGTGGGCCCCGCAGGCGGTCTCCTGCCGATAGGTGCCCCAGCCGCGATTGCCGATGAAGAAGGCGCGGAAGAACTCGGGGGAGATGCGTGGGGCGGCGGTGAGCGTGGCGGCGCCGGCGTCGTAGAGGTAGCCGGAGAGGGCGTCGATCAGGTTCCAGCCGGCCATCGCGCGGGCGTAGTGGTCGCCGCATTCGACTTCGTTCCAGGGATTGCGGATGCGCCCGTTCTGGCGGGAGCGGACGGCGCCGACGATCTCCAGGGCCTCGTTGACGAAGCCTTCGTAGATCAGCAGGCCGGCGACGGCGTACTCGACGCCGGTCCAGGCGGTCTCGTGGGCGTAGTTGGTGGGGTCGTCGACCTCGCCGCCGTTGGGCCAGGTGCACAGCAGCACGCCGGGCTCCTCGGGCCGCACGTAGACCCGCGGGCGCTGCTCGTGGTCGAGGAGATCGCGGCGGAAGTTGTGGCGGTGGATTGCGTTGGCGGCGCTACGGACGTGATCCTC
>CAYYTN010000297.1:0-1664 GCA_964474495.1 uncultured Chloroflexota bacterium | reverse complement strand
GGCCCACCACTGGCCGAGCAACTGGTCGGCGTGGCAGCCGTCGCCGTACTGCATGCTGTCGTAGCGGTCGTGGTCAACGGTCTGGATGTAGAACTCGCCGTTGTACAACTCGGCGTCGAGTCCGGCGGAGCCCTTGTCGAACAACTCCCGGGCCGCGGCGGCCTGGTCGGGGTCGTCGAGGCGGTCGGCCATGGCGGCGATCGCCTGCAACGCCCCGAGATAGAGGGAGGTGGTGAAGCTGGAACGGCCGAAGATGGCGCAGTCGTAGGTGTTCCACTGCGAGCCGGAAAGGATGCCGTCGCGGTCGTCGTCCCAGCGGTCGATGGCGTAATCGAGAGAGAGCTTGACGTTGGGCCAGATGGCGCGGAGCCAGTCGGTGTCGCCGCTCTGGAGGTACTCGCGGTAGACCTTGAGGATGGCGCCGCAGTGGCCGTCGACGGCGTAGACGGCGTTCTCGCCGTGGTGCTGGATGCCGCCGAGATCCTCTTCCTCTTCGCCGCAATCGCAGTCGCAGTCGCAGTCTTCGAACTCGGATCCCCAACGCGGCATCACCAATGGCAGGACGACGCGGTGCGGGATGCCGCCGGTGGGGGTCATCTGCAGGCCGAACTCGAGATCGCGTTGGGTGCGTTCGAGGTCGGGGAAGAGCCGCGAGAGGGTCTGCTCGTAGTTAAGGACGTGGGTGCAGTTCAGCGGGCAACAGCCGCCGCGGGGCGGGTTCTGGGCGGTGCTGGCGCCGTTGCAGCCCTCGAAGGCATAGAAGTTGCCGTTCCTAGGCCAGAAGTAGGTGGGGCTGCGCAGAATGGAGCTGCCGTTGGCGACGGTTTCGAGTACCGGGGCCGGCAGCGTGGAGTCGAAGAAGGTGTCGCGGTAGAGGCGGGTGGCGGCGGTGAGCTCGTCGAAGCGGTCGCGGATGTGCTCGACGACGGCCAGGGCGGAGCCGAACCAGTTGGTGTACATGGCGCCCTCGAAGAAGCGGCTGTCGCGGGCGTGCATGCCGATTTGGGATTGCTCCCAGTTGACATAACGATTGGGGAAGTGCCAGGCGAGGACGAAGCTGACGGTGTGCGATTCGCCGGGCTCGACGGTGAACTGCGGTGCGACGGCGGCGTTCCAGGTGCGGCCTTTGGCGCTGGCCGAGGATTCGCCGACATCGGGCAGGACGCCCTGCGCGCGGAAGTCGGCCCAGAGGGCCTGCGGATCGTCCCACCAGTTGGCGACGGAGGCGCCGTCGGCGAGGGCGGCCAGGCCCACGTGGCCCTGCTTGGGATGGGCGGCGTCGATGCCCGAGGAGGTCATGTCGACGGCGGAGATGCCGTTCATGCGGATGGTGGTGTTGCGGTTGCCGCCGTAGCTCGGGCAACGGACGCCGTCGATGCGGGTGAATCCGTCCCAGCCGACGGAGTTCTGGGCGGTGGACATGAAGGAGACGTCGACGGCGACGTCGCCGGGATTGTGGGCGGTGAGGTTGAAGATGACCGCCGGCAGGGCCGACTCGCGGGCGTTGAGCGGGACGAAGGGGGTGAAGGCCTCCATGGAGACTTCGACGGGCAGGTCGGGCTCCAGGTAGGTGAGATCGGCGATCGGGTAGGACCCGCGGTACTCAATGTTCGGTACGCCGGGGAGGACATCGAGCAAATCGCGGCAGCCGGCCGGTATCTCGT
>CAYYTN010000296.1:3201-3447 GCA_964474495.1 uncultured Chloroflexota bacterium | reverse complement strand
GCTTCTGTAGAACCGCATCCGGCACCGCGATCTTCCCGTAGTCGTGCAACAGCCCCGCCGTCCGCAGCACCCGCAGCCGCTCCGCCGGCAGTTCTAGCTTCCGGCCCAGCAACATCGCGAACTCCGTCACCCGCTCGGTGTGCCCGCCGGTCTGGGCGTCCCGCGCGTCCACCGTCGAGGCCAACGTCTCAAAGAAGCTCTGCATCATCCGCTGATTAGCCGTGTACATCTCCGCGTTGTCCACCG
>CAYYTN010000296.1:0-3191 GCA_964474495.1 uncultured Chloroflexota bacterium | reverse complement strand
CGATCGACGCCGACGAAGCCAGCGCCTCCAGGAGTTCGACATCCATCTGATCGAACGCGTCCTCGGTCAGCTTATTGATTACCTGGAATACCCCCTGCACGCTCCCATCCCGCCGGAACATCGGCCAGACCAGCATGCTCTTCGTCCGGTACCCCGTCTTCTTATCCCAGTCCTGGTTGAATCGCTCATCGTCGTACACATCCGGGATGTTCAGCCCCTGTCCGCTCTCGGCCACCCAGCCCGACAGCCCCACCCCGATCGGCTGCCGAATCTCCCCGATCGTGATTCCCATCGCCACCTTCGTCCACACTTCCTTCGTCTCATCGTCCACCAGGTACAGGCTTGCCCGGTCCGCCTCCAGCGCCTCCGTCGTTTGCATGGCGATCAGCGGCAGCAAGATGTCGATGTTCAGCTCGCTGCCGATCGTCTTCGTGATTTCCAGCAGCATCGAGAGCCGCTGCGAATCGTGTGCGTGGATGTCCGGCGTGTCGCCTTCGTTGGTCAACTTCGCCTGCTCCCACGCAAGCTGCCCGCATCTATCCCGGCGGTATCGGCCCAACTGGTCAAGAACATCCCCTCTCTCGGTTGAGCGCTTCCACCCGCCATCGCCCCGGCCCTACTCGTCCCCATCCGCCAGCACCCGTTGCTTCGCCCGATCCTTCACATCCTCAGACGCAAACGCGGCTTCAATGGCGTCCAGTGTAACCGCCCGAATCTCGTCCGTGGTCAGATGGAAAACGCTCTCCAATACAGAATATTCGGTCGAGATGTCATTACCGAATGCAATTGGATCGTCCGTATTCACCGATAGGCTGATCCCCGCCGCCCGATACCCCGGCAGCGGATGATCCGCCAGCGACTCAATCTGATTCGTCTTCACATTGCTAATCGGGCACAACTCCAGGTGCACCCGATCGCTGGCCAGCTTCGCCACCAAATCCTCATCCCGGTGCGCCGTCAGCCCGTGTCCAATTCGCCGGATTCCCGGCAGCTTCAGTGCCGCCCAGATACTTTCCGGCCCCATCGTCTCCCCCGCATGCACCGTCGCCGGCAGTCCCGCCGCCGCCACGAGCTCAAATGATTCCATGAAATCCGTCGCCGGGCCAACCGACTCGTCATCAGCGATGTCGAATCCCGCCAGGTTCCCATCCATCACCCGCAGCGCTTCCGCCGTCAGGTCCCGGCTCGCACCCGGATCGCGCGTCCGGCTCAGCGACAGAATCAGCCCCGAATCGATCCCGAAATCCGCCCGTGCTCTCCGCGCCGCTTCTCCCATCGCCGCGATCAGCGCCCCCAGGTCTAGACCCCGATCCAGCACCGGTCGGACCGGCGCAGTACACCACGGTGTCCGCCGCCTGGTCTTCCCGGTGCTCGTAGCAGAGCCGCCCGTACACATCCGGCGACCCGAACAGCGGGTTGATCTCCCGCAGCGTGTGCAGGAATTCCAGCAAGCTGTCGAACTCCAGCGGGACATCCGAGTCCGGGTCCAGACGCGGCGGCAGTCGCAGTCCGTGCTCCCCCGCCAACTCCTTCAGAGTCGACGGGCGTGGCGTCGCCTCCACATGCGTGTGCAGCTCCACCTTTGGCAGCCGCAGCGCCGCCGTACGGCCCTCACGCACCTCTGTTGGGATTTCTCGCAACGCCGACCCCCGGAATTATCGCTCTGCGTGCGGTCACAATCGCTAAGTACGATACCATCGGCTCCCGGGTTTCCAGCGGATCATCAACCCGGCCCGCAGCGCGCGTCTCCCGCGATACGAGGTTCAATTTGGCCCGTCAACAGCTCATCGCCGGCAACTGGAAAATGAACAAGACCATCGAAGAGGCTCTCACCCTCGGCGAAGGCGTCGCCGCCGGCGCCGCTCCCTACCCCGCGGTCGAAGTCGCCATCTTCCCCACCTTCGTCGCCCTCCCCGCCCTCGCCGCCATGCTCGCTGACTCCACTCTCAAGCTCGGCGCCCAGAACGCCCATCCCGCCGAATCCGGCGCCTTCACCGGCGAAATCGCCCTCCCCATGCTCGCCGGCCTCGTCGACATGGTCATCCTCGGCCACTCCGAGCGGCGCGCCATCTTTGGTGAGTCCAGCGAATTCATCGGCGACAAAGTCCGCGCCACCCTCGATCAGAGTCTCACGCCCGTGCTCTGCATCGGCGAGCAGCTCGAGGACCGCAACGCCGGCAACACCGATGCCGTCGTCGGCGCCCAGGTCCGCGAAGGCCTCCGCGCGGTCACCGCTGCCGAGATGCCCGGCGTCATCCTCGCCTACGAGCCCGTCTGGGCCATCGGCACCGGTCTCACCGCCACCCCCGAGCAGGCCGACGCGACCATCGGCGCCATCCGTGCCATCCTCGCCGATCTCTACGCCGTCGGCGTTGCCGACACCGTCCGAATCCTCTACGGCGGCAGCGTCAACCCTGGTAACTGGGACGAAATCGCCCGGCAGGAAAACGTCGACGGCGCCCTTGTCGGCGGAGCCAGCCTCAAGGCCGAAGATTTCACCGAACTCGTCCGCATCAGCGCCGCCCTCTAGTCGCCCCGCCTACCGCCCGAACAGGCTCTCCGGCACCTCCGTCACCATCGGCCGTCCCTCGATATAGGATTCCAGTTCGCTTCGCTGCACCCGCAACCGTCGCGGTCCCCGGTCCGCCGCCGCCAGCCGCCCCTCCCGGATCAGGTCATACACCATCGACGGCGACAAACGCAGCACCGTCGCCGCCTCTCGCACCGTCAACTCCGGGCCCACCGGGTCCACATACGCCTGCAAGTCCGACTCCAGCACCCGCATCGCCCGGTCGCTGATCCGAATCGCCCGCAAATCGCCACCCGCGATCCGGCGATAGACCCCCGATTTCGATATCCCCATCCGCACCGCCACCTCGGCAATGGTCAACAGAACCGGCATCGCACCTGTCCCCTCCCTCATTTCCGAGCCGCGTACCCCGGCGCATTCTAGTTCTTTTCCCCGCCACCATTCACCCCGGCGCGATCGCCCCTAGCGCAGTCGCGCCCCTGCGATCGCCGCCCCCCACACAAACGCCAGCAGACCGACCGCCCCGAAATACACCAGCACCGCCACTTCCGACCATCCCGAAAGTGCCAGCACCGCCGCGTAGCCCAGCGCCCCGTGTAGCGCTGTCGCGATCAAGAAATACCGCACGTAGCGTCCCTCCACCCAGGCCCGCCCCAGCATC
>CAYYTN010000295.1:0-3448 GCA_964474495.1 uncultured Chloroflexota bacterium | reverse complement strand
GACGACCGCCTCCTGCGCGAGAACGGCACGGTCGATCCGGTGCTCCTCGAGGCGGTCGGCCGGCTGGGTGGTTCCGAGTACTGCCACACCACCGGTGTGTTCCGTATGGAACGGCCGCGGGTCTAGCGGCTTCGCGCCCGGGCCGTGATCCTCGATGCCGCCGGCGCCTCGCTGGAGGAGCTCTACCAGCTCCTGGCCGCCGTTGTCGTGCCGCGGCCGATCGCGCTGGTCAGCACGGTCTCGCGCGACGGCGTCCGCAACCTGGCTCCCTACAGCAGTTTCATGCCCGTCGCCGCCCGCCCACCGCTGCTGGCCTTCGCGCCGACGAGCGAAACCGGCATCGACAAAGACACCGTCGTCAACATCCACGCCACTGAAGAGTTCGTGGTCAACCTGGTCGCCGCGCCGATGGCCCGCGCCATGAACCTTGCCGGCGGTGACTACGCCGCCGCGGTCGACGAGTTCACGGTTTCCGGCCTCACTCCGGTCGCTTCGGCCAACGTCAGCGCCCCGCGGGTCGCCGAATCCCCGGCCGTGTTCGAGTGCCGGCTGGTCGAGACCCACCGCTACGGCGTCCCCCCGATCGTCACCACTTTCATCGTCGGTGAGATCCTGGCCATCCACCTCCCGGACGCCGCCGGTGTTATGTCAAGTCCGCCGCCACTGCTCGGCCAGCTCGGGCTGGACCACTACTGCGACACCTCCCGGGTTTTCCCCCTGCCCTGACCCGGCCCCGCCCGGTTGCTATGCTCGGCCCACTGCGCAGACCGACCACCACTCCGACCGGGGGCCCCATGGATCTCAAAGGCAGCACCGCCATCGTCACCGGCGCCAGCGCCGGCATCGGCCGGGCCATCGCCGTCGCGCTCGCCGAACAGGGCGTCGATATCGCGATCACCGCCCGCACCGCCGAAACCCTCGAAGAGACCGCCGCCGCCGCCCGCGAGCACGGCGTCCGCGTCCTCGCCACACCCGGCGACGTCGCCGCCGCCCTCGCCGAGTTCGGCAAGATCGACATCCTGGTCAACAACGCCGCCCTGCACACCCGCAAGCGCAGCCTCGCCGAAATCGGCACCGAGCGCTGGGACCGGGTTGTGGCGGTCAACTTCACCGCGCCGTTCGACTTCGCCCGCGAGGTCGTGCCGGCCATGCGCACGGCCGGCGGCGGAATCGTCATCAACGTCTGCTCTGACGCCGCCACCATTCCCGACCGCACCAAATCCGGCGCCGCCTACGGCGCCAGCAAGGCCGCCCTGGCCGCCTTCACCCAGAGCATCCGCTGCGAAGAATGGCCCCACGGCATCCGCGCCACCGCTATCTTCCCCGGCGAGACCGACACCGCCATGATCGGCCTGCGTCCCGACGGCACCAGCGACGAGCGCCGCGCCGTGCTCCAGAAGCCTGAGGACATCGCCGCCGCGGTCGTCTTCGCCGCCGGCATGCCGGCCCGCGCCAACGTCTCCGAAATCGTCGTGCAGTCCACCGTGCAGCGCACCTAGCCAGAACCCCGAATCGAGGCTCCATGATCGACATCAACGGCAAGACCGCCATCCTCACCGGAGCCAGCGCCGGCATCGGCCTGGGCATCCTGCACGCCCTGGCCGCCGAAGGCGTCAACCTGGCCATCACCGCCCGACGTCCCGGACCGCTGGAAGAAGCCGCCGCCGCCGCCCGCGCCGCCGGCGTGCGGGTGCTGGCCGTGCCGGGCGACGTGGCCGATCTCGACCACGTTCGATCCTTCGTCGCGGCGGCCGTCGCCGAGTTCGGCGCCATCGACTACCTGGTCAACAACGCCGGCATCAACACCGACCTGCGCAACCTCCGCGACATCCCCCTGGAAACCTGGCAGGAGGTCGTCGAGATCAACCTCAACAGCGTCTACTACATCATCCGCGAGCTGCTGCCCCACATGCGGGTCAATCAGCACGGCCACATCATCAACATCATCCCCGGCGCCGGCTACAGCCTGCGTCCCAACGCCACCTCGGGCGTCGCCTACATCGCCTCCAAGCACGGCGTCACCGGGCTCAGCCACGCCATCAACTCCGAGGAGTGGGACAACGGCATCCGCTGCAGCGCCATCTATCCCGGCGAGGTCGACACCGCCATGCTCGACACCGACCACCAACGCCTCAAGCCCGGCGAAGCGGAGATGGTCATGCAGCCGGAGGACATCGCCGACGCCGTGGTCTTCGCCGCCCGCACCCATCCCCGCGCCCTGGTCGCCGACGTCTACATGCAGCCCAGCCACCACCGCAACCGGTAGGAATACCCGCGGCGTCCGCGGCCGGGTGGCGGCCGGCTCGGCTCGGCCCGGTCGACCCGCCTACTCGATGGACGACCAGTGCGGCGCCGTGTCGCGCGCCGGGCTGTTGGTCAGCAGCAGCGGATTCGACCCGTCGGCCCGCATCACCCACAGTTCGTCATTGCCGGTCCGGTCCGACGAAAACGCGATGTGCCCGCCATCCGGCGACCAGGTCGGAAAGCTGTCAAAGGCTCGCGAGTCGGTCAGGTTCTCCAGGCCGCCGCCGGCGACGGTCATCACGTACACGTCGGCGTCCCCGTCGCGATCCGAGGTAAACGCCAGCCGGGAGCCATCCGGCGACCACTCGGCCGCCTCATCGGAGCCCGGGTTCTCGGTCAGGCGCCGCACATCCCGGCCATCCTGGGTCATCACGTAGATATCGTTGTTGCCTTCAGCGTCGGAGGTGAACACGATCTGCTGGCCGTCCGGCGACCATCGCGGAAACAGGTCCGCGCCCGGGTGCTCCAGCACCCGCCGCTGGTTCGCCCCGTCGGCGTCCATCATGTAGATTTCGAAATCACCGTCCCGGTCGGACACGAACACCACCCGCCGCCCGTCCGGCGACCAGTCCGGCATCAGGTCCCCGAACTGGTTCTCCGTCAGCCGCCGGAAACTCCCGCTGGCCTCCACCACCACGATCTCCGGCAGCAACGCCTGGGTCCCCGAGTGGTACAACACCCCGTCACCGTTCGGCGACATCCGCGGGAAGCCGTCCACCCCGGCCAGGGTCGTCAACTGCCCCACGGTCCCGTCGCTCATCGACAGCAGGAACAGGTTGTCCGGGCCGGCGCGATTGGACATGAAGACGATGGTCCCGCCGGGAACCTCGGCCGCGCCGCTTGCGGTGAGGACGGGTGGGGCGGTGGCGGTTGCCGGAGGCGGGGCGGGCGGCGCCGCCGCAATCCCGGAACCCGCCCCCTCATCCGATCCGCAGGCGGCCAGCACCAGCGCGAGCAGAGCAACCAGCCAGCGCCGCCCGGCGGCGACGCCGATCACGTTTCCCCCGGTCAGCACGTTGTATCCCCCGTTCCAATGGATGCCGCAGTCTAGACTTCCTACATCATCCTTTGACGCCCGCCCATTCGAAAACATATCCTCGGTGGGTTTGCGAACGAACCCTTACCCTCGAATGTCCGACGATTT
>CAYYTN010000294.1:0-3505 GCA_964474495.1 uncultured Chloroflexota bacterium | reverse complement strand
GCAGATCGCGCTGAAGATGTACGGGGTGGAGAGGGTGGTGGCCAGGTGCTACGACCCGGTACGCAGCAACGCGTACGAGATGCTGGGGCTGAAGACAATTTGCCCTACTACGGTGGGCGCGGAGATGTTGCGTGAAGCGATCGTCGCTGAGGACGGTGAGTAGATGTTCATCGTCGTCATCGGTGGTGGCAAGGTTGGCTATCACATAACCCGTGAGCTGCTGGAAATAGGGCACGAGGTCGTATTGATGGAGAAGGACTCCGGCCAGGCTCGCCGACTGAAGGCGGAGTTCGGCAGTCTGGTGATCGGCCAGGATGGGTGTGAAGGACGCTGGCTGCTGGAGGCCGGGGTGAAGCGAGCCGACCTGCTGCTCGCGGTCACGGGAGACGACGAGGACAACCTCATTATCTGTCAGCTGGCCGATAGCCTGTCCAGGGGCAGGGCAAGGACAATCGCCCGGGTGAACAACCCCAAGAACGCGAGCGTCTTTCGCCGACTGGGCGTCGATGAGACGGTCAGCGCCACCGATTTGATTCTGTCAATGATCGAGCAGGACGTGGAGGAGACCGGCGCGGTGATCCACCTGATGAAGCTCGATGAAAGCGACCTCGAGCTGGTCGAGTTCAAAGTGATCGAAGAATCACGGGTGGTGTCGCAACGACTGAGCGAACTCGACCTGCCGGGGCACGGGTGCAATGTGTGCCTGCTGATCCGGGGCAGCGAGACTCTCTTTCCAGAGGAAGACCTGACCCTACAGGCCGGAGACATGATCGTCGCGCTGGTTCAGATGGACCGCGAGGCGGAGGTCCGCATCTTCCTCACCGAGCCGGAAGTGCGGGTGGAGATGGGCTAGCCGGTTTGCCTGGCGACCGCCCAGGCAACTGTCTCATCAAGTCCTTCCGAGAGGGAGTAGCGCGGCTCCCATTTCAGTTCATCACGGGCCCTCGTCGCATCCAGGGCCATGCGCTCTACTTCGCCGGGGATGAGCGGCACGCGGACCGGATCGAACGATGAACCGAGCCGCTCTTGCAGCCCCGCGAAGATGGTCTCGACATCCACCTCTTCGGCGGTGCCCACGTGATACGGACGCGGCCCGCCGCTGCGGGCGGCGGCCAGGATGGCGCCCACCAGGTCTTTGACGTACACGTAGTCACGGGTGGCCTTGCCGAAGCCCCGCATTTGGGGAGTCTCGCCGGCGAGCATCAACTCGAGAAAGATCAACACCACGCCGACCTCCGAGGCCGGGTCCTGGCGGGGGCCGTACACATTGGCCGGTCGGAGGATTGAGTAGTCAAGACCGTGGTCGCGGCGCAACATTTCCAGGTACATCTCGGCGCAGTACTTGGAGAGGCCGTAGGGGGAGGCGGGGGCCGGTGGGCGGGCTTCGGACACCGGCAACTCGCTGGCGTCGGGACTGCCGTACATGGCCCCTCCGGTGGAGGTGAAGACCAGCTTGTTCACCCCGATGCGAGCGGCCGCCAGAGCGATATTGATTGTTCCGCGGACGTTTACCATCGCGTCGAAGGCCGGCTCGCGATAGGCGCGTTTGGGGTCAGCCTGGGCAGCCAGGTGAAAGACAGTGTTCGGGGCGAAGGCGTCCACGTGCTGTTCAACTTGCTCGCCGTCGGCAACGTCACCCTGGACGAAGGTGGCCGAGGGGTTGAGGTTCTCGCGTTTGCCGGTGGCGAGGTTGTCGAATACCAGCACTTCGTCCCCATTTTCAATGAGGGCATCGACGAGGTGCGATCCGATGAAACCGGCGCCGCCGGTGACGAGCGCTTTGGCCAAGAAGAAATCCTGTGGGGTTAGGACAAATCAACTGCTGGTACCGGACCAGAGGGTTCGGTTCAGCCTGGAGCCGGACTATATTAGACGAGTCCAGTTCACAGTCGCGGGCGGTCAATTCTGCTGATGGAACTTCGGGAAGCGCTGGTCGGTCGAAGAACAGTACGCCGATTCCTGGATCGTCCTGTTCCCCGCGAAATGGTAGAGCAGCTTGTCGATGCCGCTCGCTGGGCTCCCAGTGCCTGCAACCTCCAACTCTGGGAGTTTGTGGTGGTCGACGACCCGGAGCTCCGCGCGGCGATAGCCGGCGAGACGAGGTTCATCGATCTGGCGCCGGTGGCCATTTTCGCGACCTATTCTCACGAATACACGCGCGAGAACTTCGCCTGGGTGCAAAGTGCGGCCGCCGCGATTCAAAACATGATGTTGATGGCGCACGGCCTGGGGCTCGGAGGCTGCTGGGTCGACACCCTGGGCAACGTCGAGAAGCTGAAACGACTGCTGGACATCCCGACCGAGCAGACCATCGTGGCCCTGACGCTTTTTGGCTACTACGACGTGGAGCTGAAGGCCCCGCGGCGTCGCTCGATCGAATCGATGCTCCACTGGAACCGCTTCCAGGGGGAGGCGGCCTGGCCGATCACCGATGACCCGGAGGACTGGAGCCTGGAACAGATCGCCGCGTTTCAGATGGCCAAGATTCGCAACGGCGCCCACTACAACAAACCGGTGCCGTCGGAGTTTGAGGGCGTGAAGAAGGCGGTCCGCACGCTGGTCTCCGACGGACCGCTACGCTGGCTGGATGTGCTGCCGTGTACCGGCCTGTACACGGAGAGCTTCACCCGCGACTACCCCGATGCGGACCTGGAATTCGTGGAGATGAGCGAGCAGGTGCGTGAGTTTGTCCGGGCTCGTTCCCCACGGCCGCTGGAGGAACTGGAGTACTCGGCCCTATTCGAAGCAGAAATGCCCGCCTACGACGTAGTCACCTGCATGTTCCGGCTCGAATCGCTGCCGGACGCGGAACGCCAGCGGCTCCTGGCGCGATTGCGGGAACTGACGGCTCCCGGGGGACGCCTGATCGTGGCGTTCGTGAATCCCCGTTCATACCACTCGGCGCTGTACCGGATGCGCGGCCTGATCGGCCACAAGGGGGTGGAATACTCGCTTGCGCCTGACCCACACCTTGGACCGTTCAGCCCGATCAGCCGGCGGCAGGCCCGGCGTCTGTTTCGGGACACCGGTTGGCGTCCGGCATCCACCGAGCATTTGTTCGCGGTTCCTCCCGTGGACGAGATTGCCTACCGCGCGGGTCGCAAGGGCGGATTGGTTGCCATGGCCGGCCGCGCGGCCGGTCTGGTGGCGGCCGCCGCACGGCCGGTGGAGCGGTTCCTCGGCGCGTTCGGCCGGGTTCAGGTCTGGGACTTGCGTCCCGAATAGCGGCGGCCCGGGGTTTCCAGGAGGTGGTGGCCTGCGAGGCCCCCGAGCCCGGCGTCGATGCGTTCCCGGTTATCGATATTGTCTTGACAGGTACGCTAGATTTACGTTTCGCTCGCGGTCCGGGACGACGACGCAGGCGCGGGGCGGAGCTTCCTGGATGGCTCCCAGACGGATAGAAATAGGAGATACATGGCAGATACAGAGATCCTGACCGACGAGGATTTGCCCGAGGACATGGATGTCGTGCGGCGCCTACCTCGAAGTGATACCGAGGAATGGC
>CAYYTN010000293.1:2776-3509 GCA_964474495.1 uncultured Chloroflexota bacterium | reverse complement strand
GCCGCCGGGCGACTTGTGGCTCGGGTGGACGCTTTCCGACGAGGGGCTGTCTTCGGCCCGCAAGGTGGAGCTTCGCGATCGTCCCTGAGTCCCTACCATCGCGGCCATCGCCGCCGATTAGTCGTCGTTGGCGGATGAAGCCTGTTGGGCGCGTGGCTCGCTTTAAGAACCTACAGTCTCGGTGGAATGCCGGCCTACGATCTCCAGGGTCGCGGCGTCCAACACGGAAACATCAATGCCGGTGCCCCCGCCGGCGTATAGATACGGCCCTTCAGAATCGACCCAGATCCAGCTCGCCGAGCCGGGCAGGGGAGCGATCCCCAGGGTTTGTAAGCCGTCAAGATCGGAAATAACGGTCATCGACTCCAGCCCGGGTCCCACAAGATAGAGCCGGGTTCCAGTGTGGTTCAGGGCCAGCCACGTGGCGCCGCTGACGCTGGCTATCGGGCCGCTGATCTTAGCCGCGGTCAAATCCACCCGAAACACATTGCCCGTGCCGGCCTGCAGGACATACACCGCCGAGCCCGACGGATCCGGCGCGAGCCGCAGGATGCTTGGCGGCAGCTCGGGGATCCCTGAGGATTCGACCCCGGCCGCAACCGGGATTGTGAATAGCCGATTCCTCGAGTTATCAATCACGTGGAGACCGCTTCGGTCTGACGATAATCCAGCCACAAAGCTCCCTTGTGGAACATCCCCGCGGCGGAGCTCGCCGCCGGTCACGGGATCGAGA
>CAYYTN010000293.1:0-2754 GCA_964474495.1 uncultured Chloroflexota bacterium | reverse complement strand
CCAGGTGCTCGAACCGCGGCCAAATCCTGCTCCGGTTGCCTCCATCACCAGTACTACATCCCCGTCGGCGGAAAGCCCCAGCAAGCTGACCCGGGCCACGATCGCCTTGAGGTAGCCGGCGAACTGAAGCCCCCAGGCGCGCACGGTTTCGACCCCCGGCCTTCCCGACTCCCTGGTCAGCGGTTCGTCGGTACTCACGGTAGGTAATAGATAGAAGAAATGGATTTCCGTGGGGAACGTCCCGATGTCCCCGCGCGGATCGCTCGGTTCGCGATTCAAAACCTCGTCGGCTCGCAGACCGGAGGCTCTGTCCAGCACCATCGTTCGAAGGTGAGCGTCATCGATGACGCCCCGGAAGGGCAGAAGCAAGCGCTTCCCCGGATCGGCGGGTAGTGAGACCGACACTTGAGCGATCCCGGCTCGCGGGATCGACAGTTCGATACTCGCCCTTTGATAGTCGACCATTCGGACTTCGGCGACGGCATTACCCGCGGGTAAACTCGCGAATTCAGCGATTCCGGTATCGCCGGTGCGGGCGCTAGCCAGGGGCACCCCGAAGCTGCCCTTCAGCAGTACACCAGCGTCGCTCAAGCGGGCCCCGGACCCGGCATCGACCACCGCTACTCTCACCACGTTCGTATACGGCCGGATGTCGAGGTCGATGGCGACACCGAGAATCGGCTCGCGGCCGGCGCGCCGAACTTCGGCGACAATCTGAGGGTGGGGGCCGACCGCTGCCAGCAAGGTACGGGAGAGATTCAATTGGACCGCGAACCTCCCGTTTGACGAGGCCGTGGCCGTTGCCAGGGGGACTCCGGAATTGCCCCCGGCTACGCCTGACCGCTCATCACTCAGGAAAAGAAATACCTCGGCCCGGGACGGCCAGCCCTGGCCTTCGATCTTGACCGCGGAATCGGATATCTCCGAATCGGGCCGGGCACTCAAGCTCGGCCCGCCGGTGGTGGGATCGAAGCCGCCAAATCCGATCGACTCTCCGTAGATCCCCAAACTGATGATGACAATCACCGGAATGAGCAGTCCTGCTCCCAGGGCGACGGTGATCGTCAGGCTCTTTCTAATCCTCAAAACACCTCGTCTCCCGCGGCCCTCCACCGTCGTGATTCAAGCGCCCGAACCCTTCCTCCACCAGTGCCCCGCCGGGTCGCAATCCTCAGGTGAAATCCGGAGATAAGGAAAGCGTCACTCGCGGGCGAAGTGATTTAGAACTTCGCGAAGCGTCTCCCAGCTTACTTCCGCGTCCTCGACCGACCGGCACCCGGTTTCCATCTGTGAGAAGATTCGAGAGCCA
Organism: uncultured Chloroflexota bacterium; assembly: GCA_964474495.1. Lineage (GTDB taxonomy): Bacteria > Chloroflexota > UBA11872 > UBA11872 > VXNJ01 > JASLPR01. The sequence continues at coordinate 1,445 of CAYYTN010000293.1, read as the reverse complement.
TGAGCCGCGCTCGGGCCCTGGAGCCAGGTGACCGGTTGCCGGTGTCACGGGATTCGACTCTTCATCACCGTCCGCCGGCGACGGGACCGGCGCGCCGGTTCCCCCGGTCCGACGGCTGAGAGAGAAGGACGAGCACAAATGAGTGAAGGAATACGTGTTGGCATCGTCGGTGCGCGCCGGGGCCCGTCCCTGGTCGCCGGATTCAGAGCCATTGCCGGAGTCGATGTCACCGCCATATGCGACATCGAGCCGAGCTTCCTCGACGAGCAGGCCGATCTCAACAAGATCCCCAACCGCTTCGCGAGCTATGAAGACATGCTCGAGACGGACATCAACCTCGTTGTGGTGGCGACCCCGATGCACCTGCATGTGCCGCATTCGCTCGCCGCGCTGGACGCCGGAAAGCATGTTATGAGCGAGGTCACCGCCGCCGTTTCCGTCGAGCAGTGCCGGGAGTTGCTTGAAGGCGTGGAAGCGGCCAAAGCTTCCGGCCTCAAATACATGATGTCCGAGAACACGACCTACCTGAAGGACAACGTCCTGATCAAGAGCATGGTCGACCAGGGGGCCTTTGGCGATATCTACTACGCCGAGGGTCAATACATCCACGACATCAAGAGCCTGCACTACAACGAAGATGGGTCGCCGACGTGGCGGTCCCGTTGGCAGGTGGGCGTGAACGGCTGCACCTACGGAACCCACAGCCTGGGCCCGCCGCTGGAATGGTTCAAGGACAGGGTCGACACGGTCGTCTGCCTGGGAACCGGTCGCAATACCGCGCCCGAGCACGTAGCCGAAGACAGCACCACGATGTTGTGCAAAACCATGTCGGGCGCCCTGATCGAGGTCCGCGTCGACATGCTCTCCAACCGTCCCCACACGGCCACCTATTTCGCGCTACAGGGCACGAAGGGCTGTTTCGAAGGCGCCCGCGGACTGGGCGACCGACCCAAGATCTGGTTGGACCGGTGGGGAGTCGGGACGGCCCGCCGGGGAAGCATTGACACCGATCCCTACCAGTGGCGAGCGCTGGAAGAGCTCGAAGACGAGTTCCTGCCGGAGATGTGGCGGAATCCGCCGCCCGAAGCCCTCGCCGCCGGCCATCAAGGATCGGATTACTTCATCGCTCGTGACATCGTTGGCGCCATCCGCGAGGACCGGCAGCCGCGGCAAGATGTCTACCGTGCGCTGGATTTCACCCTCCCCGGTCTGATGTCCGAGAAGTCGATAGCTCTCGGCGGCGCGCCAATCAAGATCCCCGATTTCCGATCCGGTGAGTGGGGCTAGACAGCCCCGGCGCGGTTATGGCCAACGGACCCTGGGCGGACCCTCATCGCCCCATCTACCACTTCACCCCTGACCGGGATCGGTATCGACTGAACGATCCGAACGGGTTGATTCAGTGGAAGGGGCGGTACCACCTTTTCTATCAGTACAACCCGAAC
>CAYYTN010000292.1:1763-3512 GCA_964474495.1 uncultured Chloroflexota bacterium | reverse complement strand
GAGACGGCGGCAACGGGGCAGGGGCGGGACGGGGCGGCGGTTGCGGCGGTGGCGCGCGCCTGCCGGCTGTTGAACGATGTCGCCAGCTGGGACCGGGAACGTGACCCCGGCACGCCGAACCTCGTCCGGGTCTTGATGGCGGGGCCGGGTAGCGAGGGAACGCTGTCAGAAGAAGAAGCTGAGCGGGCGACGAGGGAACGACTGGCGGCGGCGCTGGAAGCGTTTGGCGAGTTGGCGGAAGGTTGTGAATCGACGGTGGTGGCGCGGATCAGACGGCTGGTGGAGGTGCTGGTGGATCATTATGCAATCGGCGATTTTCCCGCGGTGGCGGGCGGCGAGACAGAGGGCAGATAGAAGATGTGGGAGAGGCTGACGGAGGCGTTCCAGACCCGGGCCCCGGGATTCGCGGAATACCCGCGCACGGAGCGGATGGTGGTGCGGGGGCGGTGGGTGATCATCCTGGTGGTGTCGGTGCTCATACCCTTCGTGGAACTGACCGGCTTCGGCAGGGCGGGGGCCTACGGGATCGTGGTGGTGGGGGCGCTCTACAACGCGGCGATCGGCTTCTACCTGCTGCCGCGGAGGCCGAGTCTGCTCCTCGATGGGTTTGCCACGGCCACAGGGGACGTAGTCCTGACTTCGGTTGCGATCCTATTGACGGGAGGCTTCGAGTCCCCGCTATTCCTGGCCTATTTCCCGCTGGTCATCACGGTGGCATTGCGGAACGGGCTGACCGCGGCGATCGCGTCATCGGTGGTCATCACCGGGCTATACGTGGTTATCGCCGGTCGCGACGTAGATTCTCTGGTGAGCGCCGCCGATCTGGGCATTCGCCTGGGATTCGTTTGGATATCGGCGCTGTTCACGGCGATGCTGGCGGGTCGGGTGCGGACGGCGCACGAGGCGCTGGAGGACGAACTCCGACGGACGCAAGCGCTGCACCAGGCGTCGGAAGCGCCGGCGTCTTCGCTGTCGCTCACGGTAGTGCTGCAGTCGGTGGCCCAGCAGGCGCGCGCGCTGGTGGACGCCGAGGGGGCGGCGGTGCGGTTCTTCCGGGCGGATTCGACCGAGTTCTTCTACCGGCCAGACCTGGGTCGGGAGCGGGCCGAGCTTTGCCGGGACGTCCTGCAAACAGCGGCTGAGGCCGACTCGCTCGACGGTCATGATCGGCCCGGCGGCGGGTATCCGCTGCTTGGGGTGTCGCTGCGGATCGGGAACGATGAGGTCGGGCGGCTGATCGTGGCCAAGAGCGAGACCGACCGGTTCGATCCGATCGACGCCGAGGCGCTGACGGCATTCTCGACGCGGGCGGCGCTGGCGCTGGAGAACGCGGCGCTGTACGAAGACTTGAAGGACCGGATGGCGGAGCTGGAGCGGACCCAGGCGCAACTGCTGCACTCGACGAAGCTCGCCGCCATCGGGCAGCTAGCCGCGAACGTGGCGCACGAGATCAACAACCCGCTGACGGCCGTGCTGATGCGGGTCGGGCTCTTCCTGGAGAGCAGCTCGTTCGAGGATTCCGACCGACGAAAGCTATAGTTGATGGAGCAAGAGGTGCTGCGAGCGCGCACGATCCTGCGAAACCTGCTGGACTTCGCCCGCGAGACCGAATTGAATATCGCCGAGGTGATCCTCAGCGATGTGGTGCGGGGAACTGTTCCGCTGGTGGACCACCGGGCGGAACTGGAGGGGGTGCGAATCGAGGAGCGGCACCTGGGACGGCTGCCGCGGGTGGCAGTAGATGTGAAC
>CAYYTN010000292.1:0-1753 GCA_964474495.1 uncultured Chloroflexota bacterium | reverse complement strand
CCATCGACCTGGCGGGGGTGGTGGCTGGCAGCCTCGAATTGCTCGGGCGCGCGGTCGGCAGCGGAGTCGAGCTGGTACAGGAGGGCGAGCCGCGTGGCGTCGTCGCGCACGTCGACGAACACCAGCTCGAGCAGGTGCTGGTGAACCTGGTGAACAACGCGGTCGACGCGATGGAATCAGGTGGGACGCTGAAGATCGAGACGTTCGCGGAGCGGGGTTGGGTGAATCTGCAGGTTAAGGACACCGGCTGCGGAATCCCGCTGGACGACCTGGACCGGATTTTCGAGCCGTTCTTCACTACCAAACCGGAGGTGAGCGGCACGGGTCTGGGGCTGTCGGTGTCGCACGGGATCGTGATGAAGCACGGCGGGCGGATCGACGTGGATACGGAGGTGGGGGTGGGCAGCACGTTTACGGTGCGGCTACCGCAGACCACGGGGCAGTTGTCGGCGATGAGTGTTGGCAGTGAAGACAGTACTGATAGTTGACGACGAAGGCCCGGTGGTGGAGCTGACCGCGGAGGCGCTGGCGGTGGCCGGGTATCGCACGATCTCGGCGGTGAGCGGGTTGCAGGCGCTGGACCGGCTCCAGGACGACGAGGTGGACCTGCTGCTTACCGATGCGGTGATGCCGGGCATGTCCGGGTTGGAACTGGCGCAACGGGCGCGGAAACTGGTGGACTCGCTGCCGGTGGTGGTGATGAGCGGGTACCGGAGCGTGATTGAGTCGGAGGAGTGGCAACTATCCGGCGCGAGCGGCTACCTGAACAAGCCGTTTACACCGGCTGAACTGCGGACGGTAGTGGGGAACGCGCTCGCGTCAACAACATAGCGCATCGGGCCGGTCGGGAGGGTAGCCCTGGTCACCCCCGGACGGTGTCCCGAAGGCGGCTGAAATTGCCGATCGCCCGCGCACTCAGATCGTCACTCTGGCTCTCCCGCCCCGGATAACGCGGATTCACGGTCCCCAGCCCATCATCCTCTGCCTGACCGGACGACCCGTACCAACTCGCGGCCGCGAATAGTACCTACCCCGCCGCCCTGGTTTTCCGATTGGGATGGAAGCTAGACACACCCGACGCCGGGCTGTCGTCGAACCCCCGAGGTAAGCGCCCCACGGGCTGACTGCCGCGCCGCCCTCGAAGCCACTGGCCACGTCCGAATTGAGCCCGGTGGTTGCGGAATGGCTGCAAACCGAGTCCGCCGCGACAGCTGAATGGCGCGATCCCGGCATTGCAGACCGGTTCATTGGTGGTACCCCCGGGGCGACTCGAACGCCCGCACCCGACTCCGGAGGCCGGTGCTCTATCCACTGAGCTACGGGGGCAAATACCTGGGGCCGGAGTATATCAACCGGAGGGTCGGGTAGGGCTGCGCTAATCTGGCGGCGGCGAACTTTGAAATGGCCGGGAGGCAGCGCGCCATGCGTATCACGGACGTGTCGATGGAGTCGTTCCGCTGGCCGCGGACGCGGCCGATCCGCAACGGGATGTTTGTCTATACGCACGTGGAACTTAGCCTGATCCGGGTGGAGTCGGACGCGGGCATCACCGGAATCGCGCCGGGGGTGGGGGGGCCGGTGGGAGCGGCGCTGCTGGATCGGTTCCGCGAGGCGCTGATCGGACAGGACCCGATGAACGTGGAACGGATCTGGCACGCGCTGTGGATCCCGAAGCTGTTCGGACGGCGCGGTACGGAGACGCGGATCATCAGCGGGATCGATATCGCGGTCTGGGACCTGGTCGGGCGCTACC
>CAYYTN010000291.1:0-3516 GCA_964474495.1 uncultured Chloroflexota bacterium | reverse complement strand
GCCGGCCTTGAATCGATCGAGAGCTTCCTTGTTAAGCAGCGACGTGCGGTCCTGCATATCAAAGGTGGCCTCATCGACGGCCATTCCGTCGAAGGTCACCTTCTCAAGCGGCGACGCCCACTCGGCGGGGAGTGCCGCAACGTGGTGCGGCGGGTAGCTAATGTACGGCCACACCTCGGTGGGAATGAATGGCGAACCAATCCGTCCCCAAGGGCTGCTGGTGTAGGCCTCAAGGTCGTACACCGACTTCACAGAATGGCTTCCGGAATAGAAATTGCCGAACGCCGCGAGATTCTCCGGCTGCCAGAGGTGAATCATGAATGCCCGGGCAGCCTCAAGCTTGTCACCCTGGACGAACTTGGGAATTGTGATGGTTGCGACCGGATCGCTTTCGTACACGAGTGACTCGGCACCCGGGAACGCCGGCATCGGCTTTGGCACGAGATTGAGATCGGGAAATGCGTTTCCGTAGCTGGAAACCTTCCAGATTCCATTGATCTCGGTCAGGTGGGTGCCCTTTGCCAGCGCGTTACCGTCGGCGTCCGCGCTCAATTCTCGGGAACCGTAGTTGCGGATGACGTCCGTAATGAATTGAACCGAAGCCGCTGCCTCGGAGGTATTCCAGTCAAACAGCTCGGAGTCAGTACTGTAGTACTGGGCGCCCAACTGCTGGATCATGGCATTCACCCACATCCCCAGCCGACCCCAGGAAATCTCCACACCACCGGTGACCATGCGGTCTCCATCCAGCTCGGTCGCCATCTGGTAGGCGGTTTCCAGGTCGTCCCACGTGTCGGTCATTGTATCGACGTTGATGCCCACATCCGCTGCGCGGTCAGCATCGATTAGACAGATCGGGCCGCCCATCCCACAGATCAACGGTACGGTGTAGAACTCACCATCCAGGGACGTAACTGTGTCCAGCGCCGCCGGGAAGAAGATCCCCTTGAATTCCGCCCTACTCCGCAAAGTAGGCGTCATTGGGTGGAGGACCTTGGTGACATCGATCGGGTACCACCAGTCGCTATAGGTGTAAACGACATCGCCTGATGTCTCGGTTGTGATGGACGGGTAGAATTTGGCGAAGAGGTCGCCATACCCGATTGGAACCATCTCCACCGTGTAGTGGGGATTCTCAATCTGGAAGGAGTCGATCGCTCCCTGGAAGGCGGCCACTCCGTCGTCCCACTGCTGCATCCAGAAGGTGATCTCCGCGGCCCGAACCCGAGGATCCACCTCAACAATCTTCTCGACCTCGACCTGCACCTCGACGGGGACTTCCTTGATCACCTCGACGATGCGATCGACCGGAACTTCCTTGATCTCAACCTTGGTTTCGACCGGCGCATCGCCGCAGGCTGCCAGAACGGCCGCTCCGCCTGCCATCCCAAAGGCACGAAGCACGCCCCGCCGACTCAGTTTGCCCATTCCCATGCCAGATACTCCCTCCCCCCGGCCAGCATCTGGCCAGGACGCATTGCAAACGCATACTAGCTGACTACTGACGCCGCTGCATCGGGCAGTCCATCGTCTCTATGCCTTGGTGGTCAGTTTGCGGGAAGGTCGGCTGGTGAGCGCTCGCCGAGCATTCTGTCGATCCTTGCGGATTCCGCTGGTCTGGCCAGGGGCCTGCTCAAATGAAGCTTCATGAACAAGGCGACCACATGTCTATACCTGCCAGAGGAGCGCCCCGTACCGGGTGCGGTCGCTCTCCGTCCTCTCGAACCCGAAGCTAGGACGGTGTCTTCCTGCCCGACTATTTCCGCGGTGGATTGTGCCCGCGGCGGGGCGATGGGCCGTGCGGCGCCCAACCGGCACGTTGACGCACCGGAACCGCGGCCCGGAGTCGCGGGCTGACGACCCGACCGCGAGGGACGCCTGATTAGGTCCCTCCACTCCCTGGCGGACTGTGGCAATCCTTCCGACCGGTTGCGCGATCGCTACCCGGGATCGCGGCCGACGTGCTGGTAGAGCTGGTCTAGCCAGTAGGTCATCTCCGCCGTCGCGTCGTTTACCATCCCCGCGAGCCCATCCCACCCGCCTTCCTGGTTCTGGGTCTCCACAATGTTGTCGCCCACCCGGATGGCGAGGTCACGGTAACGGTCTTCGCCGGTGAGGGTGTAGAGATTTGACGCTGCCCACGCAACTTTGCCGGCCCGGAGCAGGTCAAGAAGGTAGTCGCTGGCGATTTCGGCCGCGCGCATGAATTCCTTCGCCAGTTCCAGCCATTCGGACTCGCCAGTGGCCTGGTAGATCCGGCAGAGCAGCCCGGCGGAAATGCCCGGATTGAAGAAGAACTGGTCTCGTTCGGCGTCCATGTTGCAGACGTAGCGAATCTCATCCGCGGGGTCCGGCTCGGTGATCAGCCCCTGCGACCGGCTCATGACGCCGTACAGCTGGTCCGGGAAGTTGGGCTGCTGCCGCATGAGATCTCGGAGCCACCGGCCAACTCCTACCGCCACGTCGATTCTGCCCGTCGCCAGCGCCGCCCGGCCCGCACCGCAAACCACCCAGATGTCCTGCAGCGTGTCGGCGGAGCGCTCGGTTGGGCTTGAGTAGAATCCGCCGGTTTCCGGGTCGTGAAATTCCATCAGGAAGTCCATGCCCTTCATGGCGATGTCGTAGTGGCCAAGACGCTGCGCGCCGATGACGGCCCAAGAGTTGTAATAGGCGTACGCGTAGGCAAGCATGTCGTCCGGTCGTGGCCCGAAATCGCCGTTTCGTCGTAAGCCCTGTTCGCGAATCCACGTGCACAATCGGTTGGCGGCACGGCTCTCGCCACTAACGTGCAGCGCCGAAGCCACTTTGTAGTACTCGGACACGCCCCCATCCTCCGGGCCGAACCCACCGTCGGGGCGGAGCTGCGCCAGCAAGTAGCCGGCGCCGCGATTCCGCGCCGACCGATAGCGATCCCTGGCCGTGGTACCCGGTTTCGTCGCAACTTCCATTGCCCAGCCCCCTCTCAATTGTTCGCCGCGATTGTAAGCCCCGCGACCGGTTGATTAGCCGAAGGCTCAGCGATTTGGCACGCCCCCACGGCTCGCCGGCCCGAACCAGCCGCGTGGATCGGCCGACCGCCCGCGCTGCGCTTCAACCCTATCGTCGCCTAACATCTGCGTCACGGCGACGCGGGGGTTCGAACGACAGCGAGAGATTGGCGGCTTCGGTCAAATGACAGTGGAAGAAGAGACGATTGGGGTGGGGATCATCGGTCTGGGCATGGGTCGGAACGCGCTTCGCATCAATGCGGATAAGAACTCCAGACTCGACGTCAGGGCGATCTGCGACGTCGATGAGGACTCCACTTCTCGGGTCGCCGGCGAGTATCCGGACCAGGACCTGTTCCAGACGACGGAATACCGAGAGATTCTCGATCGCGCCGACATCGATGTGGTGGGTATCTACAGCCCGGATCACCTGCACTTCAAGCATCTGCGCGATGCACTTGAGGCGGGGAAGCACGTTATCTGCACCAAGCCGTTGGTCGTATCTCTCGAGGAGGCGAAGGCAACTGTC
>CAYYTN010000290.1:2021-3536 GCA_964474495.1 uncultured Chloroflexota bacterium | reverse complement strand
TTCCGCCACAGCCCCACCAGCCCACGCAGCCGCCGCAACCCGCACTCGGACCGCAAGCGCAAGCGCCGATCCATCCCAACTCTCCAGTACTGTACCGGCTACCCTCGCGAGCGCCCGACCGAATCCCGTCGGTCGCGCCAAACCACCCGCTGGGCGCGAGTATATCCACACCGCCCCTCCCCGGGCGGTGCTCCGACTCGCTGCCCGGCGCGCCCCGCCGTTGCCACCCTCCTCGCCCCTTTCCGCCCCTGAATCGGTCGCCACCGGTGCTACAATCCGCGATCGCATTTTGAAAGGGAAGCGGCCCGAAATGGCCAGCACGGCAACTCCCCGACCCGGCCTGCGCCGGCGACTCGGCCTCGGCAACCGCGGCGGATTCGCCGGCTACGTTTTCGTCGCGCCCTCTCTGTTGTTCATCCTCGTCTTCACCATCCTGCCCATCTTCGGCGCCCTCTACTACTCGCTCACCGACTACGACCTCATGCAGGCGCCTCGCTACGCCGGGCTCAACAATTTCGTCCGCTTGCTCGACGACGGCCGCTATCCCCACGCCGTCTCCAACACCCTCTACTTCGCCTTCGGCACCGTCCCCACCGGCATCGTCACTTCCCTGGCCCTGGCCGTGCTCATCAACCGCCAGATACGCGGCATCTACACCTTCCGCGCCCTTTTCTACATGCCTGTCGTCAGCTCCTTCGTCTCCGTCTCCCTCATCTGGCTGTGGCTCTACGAGCCGCAATTCGGTCTCCTCAACGACATCTTCGAGGGCCTCGGCCTGCCGCGCATGAAATGGATGCGCTCGGCGTCGACCTCCATGCTCTCGATCATCATCATGAGCGTGTGGAAGAACATGGGCTTGAACATGGTCATCTATCTGGCGGGCCTCCAGGGCATCCCGCCACATCTCTACGAGGCCGCCGAGATCGACGGCGCCGGCCGGGCCTCTACCTTCTTCCGTATCACCCTCCCCCTCCTCGCCCCCACCACCTTCTTCGTCGTCATCGTCTACTTCATCGGCGCGCTGCAGATGTTTGTCCAGGTCTTCATCATGACCACCGGCGACCCCGGCAACGTCTCCGCTCGGGGCGGCCCCCTCGACAGCACCGTCACCGTCGTCGTCCTCATCTACGACAACGCCTTCGCCTATCTAAAGATGGGCTACGCCGCCGCCATGTCTTTCGTCCTCTTCATCGTCATCGGCATCATCACTCTCATCAACGTCCGCCTCCTCCGCTACGACCTCCACTGACGCACAAGACTCGCCCTGACTTTCTTCCGCGCTTCCACCCTCCGCTGCGGCTAGAACTCGCGTCGAAGACCCGCGGAATGTCGGAGGTGATGAGCGAGTTGCGCGTAGTCACCAGTACCGGCCGAGAGCTAGCCCGTGTAGGGGAACGTGATTTGGACGCCGAGTGTCCATGCCTTCGGGATATCTTCAGTGTCGAGATATCGGGACAACGCGTCGACATCTAGACTGACCAGCTTCTGACCGCCCTGCTCGACAACCTCGGTCAC
>CAYYTN010000290.1:0-2011 GCA_964474495.1 uncultured Chloroflexota bacterium | reverse complement strand
GTCCTTCATGCCTTCTTCGATTCGACGCCCCCCCAACCTGGCGTCCCACAGCAGACGAACTTCTACTTCGTTGTAGTCGTCAGGTACTCGCTCCAGTTTCATCAAGTAGGTTGGGCTGAGCTTTTCCCAGCCGCGCCGTGTACGTTCCTCCAATTGACTATGCCATTTCGTCCGGACGGGAGGCTCTCTGTCGGACTGCGAGATCTCGACCAATCCAGACTGGTAGTGGATCGTCATCGGATCAGAATCTGCGACATCCCGGACATAGATCTGGTCCTCCGTGAACTTCTCACGCTTTCCCTTGGTCAGCAGGGTCATGTCGAAGTCGCCGGCGATAACTACGCCGTCCGGACGCGCCCGATCCATCAGTCTTGAAGCGATGTTCAGCACCGCACCCGAGTAGTCGAGAACTGTCCGTTTAGATTCAATCCGGGCGGCCATTCCGCGGGCGATGCCAATCCCCACTCTGCGCGGGACCTTGAAATTGATGAGCGGATCACTATCGCACGCGGAGCCGAACCAGCCCGGGATCTTGAGGCAGCGCTCAACTACCTTCCGGGCCCTTCTCTGGAGATCCCCATCCTCGTAGTCGAACACGGCGATAAGACCATCCCCGGTCGGCTTCACGAACTCCGCATCGTGAAAGTACCTGTCTATCAGCATTGAGTAGATCTTGACGAGGTAGGTTCCGACTTGACGCGACTCAACAGTTTGGCAGAAATCCGTGAACCCACGTATATCGATGTTGACGACAATGACTTGCTTGGACACTCCTCCCGCGTCATCCAGCCTCTTCCGGAAGCGGTCAGCCATCTTCCCTCCACCCTCAATCTGAAGCCTTCAAGACTTCCGAGGGCATCTCAGCTTCGCCATCCGCAACGTACCGCGTGTCCCGGTATCGCGTCAACGAATCAGGTTAGGCGTGTCTTATCCCCGGTCGTTCGACGGCGGCGTCTTCATCTGCACCTCGCCCGGCGCCGACCGCATCCGGCGAATGTCACAAAATGGCCCTACACTTCTCCCGCGCTCCGGCCGGGAATATCCGGGTAGCGCCCCAGGAGGTCAACCCGCCATGGATCTTGGACTCACCGGACGCGTCGCCGCCGTCACCGGCGCCAGCGAAGGCATCGGCTACGCCATCGCCGCGACTCTCGCCCGCGAAGGCTGCCGCGTCGCCATCTGCGCCCGCCGCCCCGACCCGCTCGCCGCCGCCGCCCAATCCATCACCGCCGCCACCGGCGCCGAAGTTCTGCCCGTAGTCGCCGATGTCGCGCACGGACCGCAGACCGACGCCTTCATCGATCAGACCGTCGAGCGATTCGGCCGCCTGGACATCCTCGTCAACAACGCCGGCACCGCCGCCGCGCACCCCTTCGAAGACGTCGACGAGGACTACTGGCGCCGGGATTTCGACATCAAGCTCTTCTCCGTCATCCGCGCCGCCCGCGCCGCCCTCCCCCACATGCAGGCCGCCCGCTGGGGCCGCATCATCACCATCACCCAGCCCTTCGGCAAGCAGCCCGGCGCCGCCTCCGTCCCTACCTCCATCAGCCGCGCCGCCGCCATCGCCTTCACCAAGGCCCTCTCCAAGGACTATGCCCCCCACAACATCCTCGTCAACACCGTCATGGTCCGCTCCATCCAGTCCATGCAGGTCGAAAACAACTGGCGCGAATCCGGCTCCGACCTCTCCCTCGACGATTTCCTCGCCGAGCTTGGCAAGAAGCGCAACATCCCGCTCGGTCGCTTTGGCGCCGCCGAGGAGGTCGCCGACGTCGTCGCCTTCCTCGCCTCCGAGCGCGCCTCCTACCTGACCGGCGCCGCTCTCCCCGTCGACGGCGGATTCTCCGACGTGATCTAGGCCCTCCCGGTCCGACGCGCTCCAGTCGTTCAGAAGAGACAGCCTGTGGCTGCTGTGGCTTAGCCCCCGCCGCCCCGGCGCACCAGACAACCTGCGGCTGCTGTGGCTTAGCCCCCGCCGCCCCGGCGCACCAGACAACCTGCGGCTGCT
>CAYYTN010000289.1:3210-3566 GCA_964474495.1 uncultured Chloroflexota bacterium | reverse complement strand
CGCGGCTCGCGGCGCCGCTACCTGCACGGCCCGGCCGATCACCGCCGCCAGGTCTCCCGGCGCCAGCCGGACATCAAGATCGTGCAGCACCGGTTGCCCCGAGTACGCAAAACTCAGCCCTTCCACCGCGATCGCCGCGCGCTCAGAACTCATGCTGCCCCCGGGCATGCCGCAGCAGCACGACAAAGAACGGCGATCCCACGATCGCCGTCAAAATGCCCACCGGCAATTCCACCGGCGCCAGGATCCAGCGCGCCAGCAGGTCCATCAGCGCCAGGTAGCCCGCCCCCACCATCGCCGATGCCGGCAGCAGCAGGCGGTTATTCGGCCCGATCACGATCCGCACCGCGTGCGGC
>CAYYTN010000289.1:0-3200 GCA_964474495.1 uncultured Chloroflexota bacterium | reverse complement strand
CATCAATCCCACAAACGCCACCAGCCCGCTCACCGACACCGCCAGCGCCGTCAGCAACGACGCCAGGCCGATAATCAGGAACTTCGTCCGTTCCACGCCGATTCCCACCCGCGCCGCGCCGTCCTCGCCCAGCGCCAGCGCATTCAGCCTGATCGTCAGGAAGAACCCCAGCGCCATCGCCACCGCCATCACCGGCAGGATCGTAAACAACGGCGTCCAGCCGGTCACCGAAATGCCGCCCAGCAGCCACGTGAAGTTCTGCACGATCCGTAACTGCAGCCGGTCGCTCATTAGCACCGCCAGCGCATTCAGCGCGCCCGCCACCGACCCGATCGCAAACCCGGCCAGGATCAGCCCGCTCACGCTGCTCTTCCCCTGGTGCCGCGACAGCAAATACACCACCCAAACCGCCAGGAACGAGCCCACGAACCCGAGCAGCGGCACAATCCCGAATCCCAGCAACGTGAAATGCAGCGCGATCAGGATCGACCCCGCCGCCGCTCCCACCGCCGCTCCACCCGAGGCGCCGACGATGAACGGATCCGCCAGCGGATTTCGCAGCAGCCCCTGGTACAGAACACCGGCCACCGACAGCGATGCCCCCACCGCCGCCGCGGCGATGACCCGCGGCAGCCGGATGTCGAACAAAATGCGCTCTGAAGTCGCCGGCCACCACGGCTCCACGTCGCCAAACGGGAGCCGGTTCCAGACCATTGCCAGGATCGCCCCCGGCTCGATCGTCACGCTCCCAACCATCGCCGCCAGCACCATGCTCACCAGCACTACTAGCGCCAGCGGACCCAGCACCAGCGCCGCCGGCGGGCCGCGCCAGCGGGCCACCCCGCCCGGCACGCGACCCACCACTGAAGCCATCGGCTACTCGAAGGCCTCGGGATGCAGGAACCGGGCCACCGCCTCCAGCCCGTCGGCGATCCGTGGGCTCGGACGGGAGATCTGGTCGCTGAGTTCCTGGCTCACCTCCAGGAACGCGCCGTTCTCGACCGCCGCCACGCCCTCCCAGCCGGCCCGCGCCTCCACCGATTCAATGGTCGTGCCAAACGGCGCGTCCGCCAGGATGATCACCTGCGGGTCCCGCGCGATCACGTCCTCCAGGCCCACCTGCGGAAACGGCGTATCGGCGTCCCCGAACACATTCTCCCCGCCGGCCAGCCCGATCAGGTCGTGAATGAAGTTCCCGGGACCCACCGTGAACGGCCGGTTCGGGTCCGAAGCGTCCAGTTCGTGGAACACCAGTGGCCGATCCCGGCCCGCCACCGCCGCCACCACCGCCTCGATCCGCGCCGTCAAGTCCGTCGCCACCTCCTCCGCCGCCTCCGCTTCGCCGACCGCCCGTCCGAGCAGCCGAATCGAATCCGCCACCCCGCGCACATCGAAGCTGCCCACTATGAACACCGGGATATCCAGCGCCTCGATCTGCTCGATGATCTCCGATGACGTGATCGTCGAGCCCACCACCAGGTCCGGTTCCAGCGCCACAATTCGCTCCAGGTCCGGCGAGAACGAACCCAGCGTCGGCAGACCCGCCGTCTCCGGCGGGTAGGTGCTGAAGTCGTCCACCCCCACCACCCGGTCACCCGCGCCGATCGCAAACAGGATTTCCGTCGCGCTCGGCGCCAGCGACACGATCCGCGCCGGCGGCTCGGCCGCCAACTCGACTTCCCGGTCGAGCGTATCGATCATCGTTATCGTTGCTGGCGCCGCGGGTATCGCCGTGGCCGTCGGCGCCACCGTCGGCGCTTCGGTCGGCGCGCTCGTCGGCTTTGAAGTCGGAGCCGCCGAAGCCGGCGCCGAAGTCGCCGTCGGACCCGGTATTGGAATGACCGATCCGGGCGCCGCCTCCGGTTCGGACGACTGACAGGCCGCCAATACGCCCACGATCAGGACCGCGACAAGCGCGCGGGACACGAGATTGGAAATCGAGCGGCGGCCGTACGCGCGGCCGCGCCCCGGGCCCGCCACGGCCCCGGCAAGAGATTGAAGGTCAGAAATCAAGAAACGCCTCCTGGCGTCCGAACTGGCGCCGGGAGGCGTGTCTAAACATGCGCGTCAACACTTTGCCGCCTGGCGCGGGCGGACTACCGATGGTGTCCCGGGCAGGTTTCCTGACTTACGGCTCCAGCGCCCTCGATCCCTTCCCACCCCTTCCGGGGCAGTGGTTCGACCGAAGACTCGCCGATCACAGTGGCGCGACCGTGGCGGATTCTCACCGCGCTTCCCGTTGCTTGCGAAGTACAACCCCCGCAAACCCGGAACTCACTCTGCTGTAAAGGTACCGCGCGAATAGTACGACCGCCGGCCCGCGCTGGTCAATCGCGCTTCGGCGCGATGGGTCCGGCCGTCGCTAGCCGGTGATCTCCCAGACGTGCTCCACCTTCTCCCCGCGCACCCCGTAGATGCGCCGGTGCAGCGAAGCCACCAGGTCCCCATACGCCGGGAATAGCCACAGCAGATCGCCCGGCGCCAGGTCCGACGCCGGATCATCGATCGCAATCCGCGTGTGCTCGGCGTTGAGCGTCTCAACGTGGCAATCCTCGCGATCGCGAATCCGCGGCAGCCCCTTCACCCCGGTCACCGCCTTGATCCCCGCATCCGCCGCCGCCGTCTTCTCCGCCCGGCTGATCACCGTTGTCACCACGAACGCCGCCGGTCGGAACGGAATCTTCAGCCGGTCCTCATAGTCCCGGTCGCCGAAGAGGTACATCCCCGCCTGGATCTCCGTCACCTCCGGGTGACTGGCCGCCACGTAGACACTCTTCGTGCTGCTTGTCGTCAGGACCGGCGAATCGATCCCCGCTGCCTCGATCATGTGCTTCGTCCGCACCGCCTCGTCCAGCGCCCGGCGGCACTCCGCCTCGCGATCGTCCGCGTCGTCGATACTCCCCACGTGCCCCTCGTACGCCATGATCCCCATGAAGTTCAGGCCCGGCAGGTCGTTCAGCAGTCGCGCCAATTCCACCGCCGGCCTACCCGCGCCGATCCCGCACCGGCTCATCCCCACATCCAGATCCACCAGCGCCCCCACCTCGACCCCGGCCTCCGTCACCGCCGCCGAAAGATCCCGCGCATTCTCCGCCGCGTCGACCGCCACCCGGATCCGGGTACCCCGTTTCAGCAAGTCCACCAGCCCCGCGATCTTCGGTCCGCCCACCACCTCGTTCGCGATCAGGATGTCCTCGACC
>CAYYTN010000288.1:0-3585 GCA_964474495.1 uncultured Chloroflexota bacterium | reverse complement strand
CCTGCATCGCGCCGAGCAGCCCCACCCGGTCGCCGCCGCCGCCGCCGCCGCCCACCACGTCCTGCAGCACTCCGAGCCGGTCCTGCTGGAGCCCGCCAACGCCTACGTCCGCCGCCGCCAGCACCAGATCGCCGAGCGCTACAATCTCTCCTCCGAAAGTCGCGGGCGCGAGCCCAACCGCCAGGTGAACATATTCAGCAGCCGCACCGGAAAGAGCCAGTGAGCCGTCCCCGGAAGCCCCCACCCGGCCTCTTCCTCACCTTCGAAGGCCCCGACGGCAGCGGTAAGACCACCCAGAGCCAGAAGCTGCTCGGCCGCCTGCTTGAGGCCGGCTACGACGCCGTCTGGACCCGCGAACCCGGCGGCACCCGGCTCGGCGAAGTGCTCCGCGACCTCATGCTCAACGGCGATTCCGAACTCGGCGAGCTCTCCCCGCGCGTCGAGGCCATGCTGCTCTCCGCGGCCCGCGCCAACCACGTCGACGACCTCATCCGACCCGCTCTCGACGCCGGCAAGATCGTCGTCTGCGACCGCTTCGTCGACTCCACCATCGCCTACCAGGGCGGCGGCTCCAAACTCGACATCGACGCCCTCCGCCGTATCAACCATTTCGCCACCGCCGGCCTCATTCCCGACCTGGTCGTCCTGGTCGATATCCCGGCCGCCGACGGCATCGCCCGGCGGCTCAAGCTCGTCGCCGGCGATGAGGAAGCCCTCTCCCGCATGGAAAAACGCGGGCTCGATTTTCACAACCGCGTCCGCCGTCAATTCCTCAATTCCGCCGCCCGCGCCCCCAACCGCTGGCTCTCCCTGGACGGCCGCGATCCCGAGGAAGCCCTCAGTGATACAATTTGGCGTCGCGTGGAGGAGGAGTTGCGGGCCCGTTCCGTCGAGCCGGTCGGAACCCAACCTGGGAGGCTTTTCTGAGCTCCGCAACCTGCTCGCCAGCATCGGGAGCTTTCGGTATTGACCGCTGAAAACGCCGCCGGCGTGAAGCTGGTTCTGGCCATCGTCCAGGACGAAGACGCCAACGCGCTGTCCGAATCCCTGATCGCCGAGCGCTTCAGCCTCACCCGCATCAACACCGCCGGCGGCTTCCTCCGCGAGGGCAATGTCTCCTTCCTGCTCGGCGTCGAAGAAGACCGCCTCGGCCAGTTACTCTCAATAATTCGCCGCAACTGCGTCACCCGCACCCAGTACGTCAACCCGCTGCCGCCGATCATGGAGCCCGGCGAGTTCTACATGCCGTACCCGGTCGAGGTCCAGGTCGGCGGCGCCACCGTCTTCGTCTTCGACGTCGAGCGCTTCGAGCAACTCTAGCCACCGCCTCAGCGCACGGCCGACCCGCACGCCGCCACTCGTCTGTTCCCGCCGCTAGTCCAGACCGGCCAGGTAGTTCTTCATCCGCGAAATCCCCTCCAGCAGGTTCTCCCGCGAGTTCGCGAAGCTCAGCCGGAACGAGTTCCCGCCGTGCACCCCGAACGCCGACCCCGCCAGCGCCGCCACCCCGCCGTCGGTCAGCAGGCCATCGGCGATGTCGTTGATCGGCATCTCAAAGCCCTCGAGTTGCGGGAACACATAGAACGCGCCCTCCGGGCGGTGGCACGAAACCCCGTCGATTTCGTTGAGGCCGTCGACCACCAGGTCGCGGCGCGCCACGAATTCCTTCGCCATCGCCTTCACGCTGTCCTGCGGGCCGGTAATCGCCTCGATCCCGGCCATCTGCACAAACGCCGCCGTGCAGCTGTTGCAGTTCGTCTGCAGCTGCGCCAGCACCTCCGCCAGCCAGGTCGGCGCCACCGCATAGCCCAGCCGCCAGCCGGTCATCGCGTAGGACTTCGAGAAGCCGTCCAGCAAGATCGTGTGATCCCGCATGCCGGGCACCGAAGTGATGCTGAAGTGCTCCTGCCCGTAGATGATGTCCTTGTACACCTCGTCGGTCATGACGAAGATTCCCTTGCCCACCACCATTTCGGCGATCGCCTCGGCGTCCTCGCGGGTGTTGAAGCCGCCGGTCGGGTTCGACGGCGAATTCAGAATCAGCAGCTTCGTGCGGTCGGTGATGCTGTCCCGCAGCCGGTCCAGGTCGATGCGAAAGTTGTTCTCCGGCAGCAGCGGCACCGGCACCGGCTTCGCCCCGCTGTAGCTGATCATCGACTCGTAGATCGGGAAGCCGGGGTCCGGGTACAGCACTTCATCGCCGGCCTCGCACAGCGCCAGGATCGTGAAGAACATCACCGGCTTCGCGCCGGGCATCACCACCACCTCGGCCGGGTCGGTCTTGGTGCCCCGCCACATGTCGGAGTTCGCCGCGATCGCCTCGCGCAGCTCCGGCAGCCCGGCCGACGGGCCGTAGTGGGTATAGCCGTCGCGCAGCGCCTTCACCCCGGCCTCGACGATGTTTTCCGGCGTGTCAAAGTCCGGCTCGCCGATTTCCAGGTGAATGATCGTCTTCCCCTGCGCTTCCAGTTGCCGTGCTTTCGCCAGCACTACAAACGCCGATTCCGTACCCAATCGGGACATTGCTGATGCCAGTTCCGGCCTCATCGTAGCGCTCAATTTGTCCTCCCGGAGCCTGTGCGCGAAGTTCGCCCGCGTCGACTATCTTCAGTGGTGACGGAATAATATCCTCCTGCCAATCTATCGCGAAATCGGGGGCCCTCCGGCAATGAATATCCGCCCGGTCGCCACCCTTTTAGCCAGGCCTATTCCGACATCCTGCTGCGCCTGCACGGCCGTGACGCCCTCGCCGCCTACCAGCCGCGCACCCCGGCGATGCTCGAAACCCTCCTTCAAATCGGCCCCGACTTCTGCTTCGTCGGCGAAGACTCCGGCCGCCTGGCCGGCGCCATCTTCGGCCGCGCCTGGGGATCGCTCGGCTGGTTCTCCTCCCTCGCCATCCTGCCCGAGCTACAGGGTCGGGGCTACGGCCGCGATCTCGCCACCGCCTCCATCGACTCCCTCCACGCCGCCGGCTGTCGCGCCGTCGGACTCGAAACCTGGCCGGCCGCCGCCACCTACACCGCCATGTACGTTCGGCTCGGCTTTCGGCCCGTCGGGCTCAGCACCCAACTCCACGCGCCGGTCGCGATCGACTGGCCCGCGCCCCGCGACTGCCGCATCGTCGCCACCGACGCCCTCCCCGCCGGCCTGCGCGCCACCCGCCTCGCCGCCGCGGCCGCCATCAGCGGCCGGCACTTCGCCGGGCTTTCCCTGGAAGTGGAAATCAGCCACGCCGAAGCCACTCCGAGCGCCGACGTCCTCTGGCTGATCCGCGACGGCGCCATCGCCGGCTTTGCCATCTGCGACACCCGCCCCGACTACGACCTCCAGGGCCCTCACGCCGATCTCCGCGCCGCCGTCCTCAACCCGGACACCACCGACGCCGGTGACTTCCTGGCCCTGGTCGGCGCCGCCGCCGGGCTCGCCGCCGCGGCCGGCCGCCAGTTCATCGACCTCGACGCCGCCACCGCCTACCTGGAGTCCTACCGCTTCCTGCTCGACGCCGGCTTTCGCGCCGGCGGCCAGTTGTTGCGTTTCATCACCGCCGACACCGTTTATTCCGACCGCACCACCGGCCCGGCC
>CAYYTN010000287.1:0-3609 GCA_964474495.1 uncultured Chloroflexota bacterium | reverse complement strand
CCAACGCCGATCTGCTTGACGCGCTCCAGCACGGCCGTCTCGATGTGGCCTTCGGCGATCTTGAAATCCCCGAAGACGGCCCGGTCCACGCCCGCGCCATCGCCCAGACCGACTACGTCCTGGTCACCGGCCGCCAGCACCAGCTTTCGCTGCAACAGAAGGTTGCCTCCAACGACCTCGCCGGCGAGGCGTTCATCGTCGAAGGGCTCGACTCGCCGTCCCGCGAGGGTCTCGAATGGCTCGCCACCGGCATGGCCGGCGCGACCCCGGTGGTGGCCATGCAGGTCGACAGCGGCGACGCCCTGAAGCAGATGGTCAAGGCCCACCTGGGCGTCGCGGTCACCTACCGGGTCTGCATCGAGTGGGAATACGCGGCCAGCCAGGTGCACGTCGTCGAAATCACCGACCTGGGCACCGGCCGCGACCTGTACCAGTACAGCCTGGCCGACGGCTCCCCGAGCCCGGCCGCCGCCGCCTTCCTGGAACTCGCCGCCGGCCACTTTCCGAACCTCTAGGTCGCTTCGCGGCTTTCCTCTACATCCCCTGAGCCTGCCTGGCCTGACCCCTCCGCTTCGCTGCTGCTTTACGACCTCACCGCGAAATAGAGCACCAGTCGCCGTGCGACCCCGCCGCGAAGCGGAACAAGAGGCGGTCGGCGACCCCGCCACGAAGCGGAACGAAAGGCGGTCGGTGACCGCGCCGCGAAGCGGAACAAGAGGCGGTCGGTGACCGCTAGTCGGGCGCGCCCATCAGGATCAGCTCCTCCCCGCACTCGCCCAATATGTTGAACGCCAGCGCCTCGTCGTCCACGCCCTCGCGCAGCAGGGACTCGTCGATCCGCTGATTCAGCTCCACGAACTCCACCTCGCGCTCGGTCTTGGGCAGGTCCAGCAGCTCCTCGATGCCTTCGCAGAACTCCTGGGTCAGGGTTTCGACGGTCACGATTTCCGGCTCGCCGCAGCCCGCCAGCAAGACGACCAGGACCGCCGCCGCCGCCAGCGTAAACCGTTTCATCTATCCTCCTGGCCGACAGACCCGGCTTTTGGGACCATTCAGTTCGCCATCAAGAGGAAAGTCACTATGTGACCCTAGAGGGCGGCCAGTCCCACGCCGTCCACCGCCAGCTGGTACAGCCAGTTGGTGAAGATCCCCAGCGCCAGCGTCGCCACCCCGGTCACCAGGATGACGGTCCCCAGCGAGTCCGGAATCGCCCCCGTCGGCGCCGCCGCCGCTTCGTCTTCCTCGTCCAGCATGAAGGCGTTCACGATCACCCGCAGGTAGTAGTAGGCCGACACCACCGACGCCAGCACCAGCACCACCGCCAACCAGTTCAGGTCGGCCAGCACCAGCGCCTGGATGATTATCAACTTGCCAAAGAACCCGGCCAGCGGCGGCACGCCGGTCAGCGAAAGCATGAAGGCCGCCAGCATCAGCGCCGGCATCAGGTTGCGTCTGGCCAGTCCGCGAAAGGCGGAAAGCTCCACGCTGCCCGTGCGCCGTTCCACCAGGAACACCACCGCGAACGCCCCCACGTTCATGAACGTATACATGACTCCGTAGAACAGCAGCGTATGGAACCCGCTGTACACCAACCCGCCGGCGGTTGAGGTCGCCGCCACGATCCCCGCCAGCATGTAGCCGCTGTGGGCGATGCTCGAGTAGGCCAGCATCCGTTTCACGTTCGTCTGGGCCACCGCGATCAGGTTCCCGCCGATCATCGTCGCCGCCGCCAGCACCAGCAGCAGCATCTGCACGTTCTCGATCAGCGGTTCGAAGGCGACTCCCAGGAAGCGCACCAGCAGCGCCAGCGCCGCCAGCTTCGGGCCCACCGACATGAACGCCGTCACCGGCGTCGGCGCGCCCTCGTAGGCATCCGGCGTCCAGGCGTGGAAGGGCACCAGTGCCACCTTGAAGCCCAGCCCCACCAGCACCAGCCCAACCGCGAAATAGGTGGTCGCCTCGTCGGTCCCGGCCGCCAGGGCGTCGGCGATCCCCTCCAGGTTGGTGCTGCCTGTGATCCCGTAGGTCCAGGCCACGCCGTAGGCGAAGATGGCGGTCGCGAACGCCCCCATCACAAAGTACTTCACCGCCGCCTCGCCGGAGCGCTCGCGGGTGCGGGTGAACGCCGTCAGCACATACACCGGGATCGACATCAGCTCGATCGCGATCAGGATCGTAATCAGGTCGGTCGCCCCGACCACCAGCATCATGCCGGTCGCCGAGAACAGCACCACCGCCGCCAGCCCCGCGAAGGGCACCTTTTCGAGTTGATCCACCGCCATGATCAGTACCAGCGGCGTCACCAGCAGGAACAGGAACCGGAAGAACACCGCGAAGCGGTCTACGGTCACCTGGCCGTCGAAGATCGCCAGCGGCCCGTCGTTCATCGCCGCCAGGTTCAACGCCGCCGCCACCAGGTTGGCCGCTACCACCAGCATCACGACCATCCAGCGGTTGTCCCGCCGGCTGAACGCCCACACCAGCAGGATCACTGTCGCGGTCACGGCCACGATGATCTCCGGCAGCAGCAGGCGGATTTCCTCCATCATGCTCATCTGCGGCCCCGGCCGCTCTCTGTTTGTTCAACAATCAGTCTCATCACCCTCATCGGTAGGTCGCGATCGCCGCCGTCGCGGTATCCAGCAGATTCACGAACGTGCCCGGCCAGATCTCCCTACCGAGCAATGACATCCGGCGCTTTCTCACCACATTCATCGGTATGTCGCAATCGCCGCCGTCGCGGTATCCAGCAGATTCACGAACGTGCCGGGCGAGATACCCACCCACATCACCAACACCACCAGCGGCAGCAGCGCCATCACCTCGACCCGGTTGGCGTCCGGGATCCGGGCGAACGCCGCGCTGCGCAGTTCGCCAAACACCACCCGCTTGTACATCCACAGCATGTAGGCCGCCGCCAGCACCACGCCCAGCAGCGCCAGCACCCCGGCCACGTACGACCAGCCAAACGCCGCCAGCAGCACCATGAACTCGCCCACGAAGCCGCTCATCGTCGGCAGCCCCAGCGACGCCAGGCTAAAGAAGCCCAGCAACAGCGCGTACACCGGCATCCGCTTCGCGAAACCGCCCAGGTCGGCGAACAGCCGGGTGTGCGTGCGGTCGTACACGATTCCGACGCACAGGAACAGCGCCCCGGTGACCAGCCCGTGACTGAACATCTGCACGATCGCCCCGTCGATGCCGATCTGCTCCTGGCTGAAGATGCCCAGGGTCACGAAACCCATGTGGCTCACGCTCGAGTAGGCCACCAATTTCTTCAGGTCGCGCTGCGTCATCGCCACCAGCGCCCCGTAGATGATCGCCACCACCGACAGCGTCATCACCGCCACCCGGAACTCATCCACCGCCTCCGGCGTCAGCGGCAGCACGTAGCGCAGGAAGCCGTAGCCGCCCATCTTCAGCAGCACCCCGGCCAGGATCACGCTGCCGCCGGTCGGCGCCTCCACGTGGGCGTCCGGCAGCCAGGTATGGAACGGGAACATCGGCGCCTTGATGGCGAACGACAGCGCGAAGGCCCCGAACAGCAGCAGCTCCTCGGTCCGCGAGAGGCCGGACAGGGCCGCCGGGATCTGGTCGATCTGGAACGTC
>CAYYTN010000286.1:293-3611 GCA_964474495.1 uncultured Chloroflexota bacterium | reverse complement strand
AGGTCGCGATACGAGTGCACGTGCTGGCGGGCGATGTCCGCCACTACCTCTTCGTGGGTCATCGCCAGCACCATGTCGTGGCCCTCGCGGTCCGTAAACCGCGCCATCTCCGGCCCCACCGAATGCCAGCGCCCGCTCTGTTTCCACACATCCGCCGGGTGCACCACCGGCAGCGCCACCCGCTGCCCGTCCACCCGATCCATCTCCTCCGCCACGATGGTCTCAATCCGGTCCATCGCCCGAAACGCCAGCGGCAGGTGGCTATAGATGCCCGCGCCCAGCTGATGAATCATCCCCGCCCGCAGCATCAGCCCGTGACTCGCCGTCGTCGCCCCCGCCGGGTCCTCGCGCAGCGTCCGTCCAAACAGCCGCGACATCAGCATTTCAGTCAACATCCTTGCCGGGTTTTCGAACCGCCGGATTATACGATCTCTTCGCGCCGGTTCCCCGCTCGTGCGCTATATTCAAACTCGGTACACGGGGAGGTATGGCCGGGGCCGCGCCCCGGTCCAAGGGAAACGCCGCATGCGCGATCCGCGCCGCTACCTGCTCATGCTCGTCGGCACCGCCGCCCTCGCCGTCGTCGGCACCGCCCTCGTCGCCGTCGACCCGGCCGGCTGGGGCCGCATCGTCGGCTTCGCCATCCTCCTCGGCGGCGCCATCATGCTGGCCCTCGAGCTGATCACCGTCAGCATCCAGCGCCGCCGTAGCCACCGCCACGCCACCGCCGTCGACGACCTGCAAACCGCCCTCGACAGCGCCTGGGGACTCGACATGGTCCTGGAGCAGGGCGTCGTCGCCCTCGTCCAGCTACTCGGCGCCCAGGCCGGCCTCGCCGTCATTCGCGACAACTCCGAGACCGAATTCGACTTCCAGGCCGCCTGGGGATTCGGCCGCGACATCCTCGACGACCGCCCCGGCGATCTCATGGGCTACGACGTCCTCACCACCATCGTCGAAAGCCGCCATCCCGCCTACGTCGATCTCCGGGAAGACCGCTTCCAGCCCACCGCGCTCCGCCGGACTGGCATGGGCTGGGTCTGGGCCGTTCCCTTCCGCGCCGGCAAACTCGATGGCGCTCTCCTGGCCGCCTCGATGAGTGGCCCCCCGCCCAGCACGTCGCTCCCGTCCTCGCCACCATCGGCGATGTCGTCGGCCGCGCCGCCGAAAACGCCAGCCTCATAACCCGCGAACGCGCCCGCGCCCGCCTGCTCACCCACCTCGCCGACTTCGGTAACTTCGCCGTTTCCTCCTACGAAGAAGACCATCTCCGCAAAGCCGCCACGGTCGCCGCCGCCGCCATGTTCCCACCCGGCTCCGGCTACATCACCGCGCTCGAACCCGGCTCCGGCGTCCTCAAGATCGCCGACATCTTCGGCTCCAGCACCCGCAAAGACCGCCTCACCCCGCTACTCGGACAAACCGAGTGCGACACCGCCGCCGCCTGCCGCGCCATCAGTCGCGGCGGCGCCTACCAGGGCGTCGGCGACGGCGGCCTCTTCGACTGCCCCCATCGCGGTACCGGCGAAGCCGCCGAAGTCTTCATCTGTGCCCCGATCACCAGCAGCGACGGCCCCCTCGGGGCGATCCACGTCGCCCGTCCCACCGGCGCCGACTTCGAAGCCGAGGAAAAGGAAATCGTCGAGGCCCTCGGCATCCAACTCGGGCTCGCCATCGCCAACGGCAACCTCCTCGCCGTCACCCGCGACCAGGCCCTCCGCGACTCCATGACCGGCCTCCACAACTACCGCTTCCTCATCGAGTTCCTCAACAACCAGGCCGCCCTCATCCAGCGCACCAACGGCCGCATGTTCGTCCTCATGATTGACATCGACCACTTCCGCGACTTCAACAACAAGTTCGGCAACGCCGCCGGCGACCACGTCCTCCGCGCCGTCGCCCGCATCTTCCGCCAGCGCATCCGCCGCAGCGACCTCGCTGCCCGCTACGGCGGCGAAGAATTCACCGTCGTCCTCCCCGGCACCGAACTCGAGGGCGCCCGCCACGTCGCCGAAGGCATCCGCCGTGACGTCGAGCGCGACCAGCTTGAGTTCGACGGCCGCGACCTCGGCGAGATCAACGTCTCCATCGGCGTCGCCGCCATGCCCGACCACGCCGCCGCCGTTGAACCCCTGCTCAAAGCCGCCGACGAAGCCCTCTACGCCGCCAAAACCGCCGGCCGCAACCGGGTCATGACCGCCGGCGCCCCGCCGGCGCCCCCCGCCGACGACGCTGAGTCCCACAACCAACCCGCCTAGCGGCCCACGGCCGCCTCTATGCGGCTTCGCCGGGGTCTTTCTGCTGCTGGCCTACCGCGCGACGAAAAGCACTCCCTCTACAGGACCTAACTGGCCGCTCGTGCCAACGCCAACTACCCGCTCACCAACCACCCAAAGAACATCGGCCTGAGGCTGTGCCTGCTAGATCTGGTAGTCCCCCGGGTTCTCCATCGACTCCAACGGCATGTCGTACACCCGCACCCCTTCCCGCACCACGTACCGCGCCGGCCGCCCGACGACCACCGATTGCGGCGGCACATCCTCGATCACCAGCGCCTGCGCCCCGATCTTCGAATCCACCCCGATCGTCACCGGACCCAATATCGTCGCCCCGGTTCCAATCGTCACACAACTCTCCAGCCGCGGGTGCCGTCGTTTTCCCGGGTTATTGATGTCCTTCCACCACCCCGTCGCGCCCAGGGTCACCTGGTGATAGAGCATCACGTCATCGCCGATTTCCGACGTCTCCCCGATCACGATTCCCGACCCGTGATCGATGAAGAACCGCCGCCCGATCTTGGCTCCCGGGTGGATCTCGATCCCCCC
The DNA here is from genome assembly GCA_964474495.1 of uncultured Chloroflexota bacterium. Classification (GTDB taxonomy): domain Bacteria; phylum Chloroflexota; class UBA11872; order UBA11872; family VXNJ01; genus JASLPR01. Next base: position 786 of record CAYYTN010000286.1, on the reverse strand, counting down.
GGTGATCACCCGGCCGAACTGCGAAATCAACCGCGGCAGAAACGGCACCTCGCGCACGTATAGCCAGTGCGCCAGGCGGTGCAGCAACACCGCGTGCAGCCCCTGGTACAGCAGCACCTCAAACACATTGTGCGCCGCCGGGTCCTTGTCAAAGACCACCTGGATGTCATCCGGCCAGGCCGTTCCCCAGGGCGTCCGCCGTCGCGGCGGCCGCGCCTCCGGCGCTTCTGTCGCCTCCGGCGCGTCTGGCGCTCCCGTCGCCTCCGCGGTTTCCGGTGGCCCGGCGCTCCCGTTCCCGCTACTCGCGGTCACTTCGTCCTCGCACTTCGGTTCCGACCTCACGGCCATCGCTGCAAACCCATTTCTCTATTACAAATACAAAACCCGTCCCAAAAGGACGGGTTAACCACCGGCACGACTCCACATCGCGCGGTGTCGGCAATTCAAAGCGCCAACACGCCCCGGCCCTGTCACGGGAACCCCCCGGCTCAGC
>CAYYTN010000286.1:0-278 GCA_964474495.1 uncultured Chloroflexota bacterium | reverse complement strand
ACTGGCGCATTTCGCGTTCGGCCGGCGGCTCCAGAGCGCACTTCGCATCCCTGCCGTCCGCCGGGCTCACACTGTCCCCGGCTCGCTTCGGTCGGCATTGGCGGGAGCTACTCTACTCCTTCACAGCCTTTTCATATTCAGTTGTCGTAAACGTGTATATCTCTGCTTCCGAGCCAGTGTCAAGCAAACCTCCCGCTGTCCGTCGGCCATCCGGGCCCCCCTCTGCGACAATACCCTCGTCCGGCCCACCGCCCCCCGTCCCCAGCCAACGAGCCCCC
>CAYYTN010000285.1:0-3627 GCA_964474495.1 uncultured Chloroflexota bacterium | reverse complement strand
CGACGAAGCCATCGCCGCGTTGCGCGAAAAGTACCCCGAAATACGCCGGATCGACGGCGGCATCGAGATCGAGGCCGACCAGGTCAGCATCTACGACCTCGAAGACGTCCTCCGCCCCCGCGGCATCGCCATCGAAGCCACCTACCGCAAGCGGGTCACTCTCGACGACGTCTTCCTGGCCCTCACCGGCAAGCAGCTCCGCGAATGAGAGTCATGGAGCTGGCCAAACGGAACTTCAAAGAGATCTGGCTCGACCCGGTCCTGCTTGGCGTCACCATCGCGCTGCCGCCGGTGCTGCTGATCGTTTTGCAGGCGCTCGGGGCGGCCATCGGCGACGAAGCGCCGCAACTTTCCGCCACGATGCTGGCGCCCGGCATCGCCCTCTTTGGCTTCGTGATGTTGATGTTCAGCGCCGCCTTGACCCTGGCGAAGGACCGCGAGACCGCCTTCCTCGCCCGGCTCCTGACCACCCCGGTGACCGCCGGGCAATTCATCGCCGCCTACTCGATCCCCTACCTGCCGATAGCGATCCTCCAGGCGGCGATGATGTTCGCCATCGCCTACTTTGGCGGACTCGAAAACCACGGCAACCCCGGCCTAGTGATCCTGGCCCTGCTGATCATGGCCGTCTGCTACGTCGCCCTCGGCATGATCATGGGGTCGCTGCTGACCGTGAACCAGAATTCGGTGGCCTACACGCTGACCCTGCTGCTCACCATCTTCGGCGGCACCTGGATGGATGTCGAAGCCATCGGCGGGGTGTTCAACAGCGTCGCCCAGGCCCTGCCCTTCGCCCACGCGCTCGGCGCCGCCCGCGACGTCATGCAGCGCGGCGCCGGCCTCGGAGACATAGCCGCCGATCTGCTCTGGGTGCTCGGTTACACCGTCGTCGCCGTCGCCGCGGCGGTGCTGGTCTTCCGGCGCCGGATGGTGGAATAGGCCGCGACTCGGGGCGATATGATCGCCTTGCTCCGTCGCCAGCTAGAGGACGCCTCCCGGATGGACTTGACCAGTGACGTACCCCGCAGCCCCTACGCCATGCTCGGCGGCATCAACTTCCTGCCCCGCGCCATCGACAAGGCCCGCGCCGAGGTCGCCGGGACCCTCGGCGAGTACCGCTCCCGCAAGGGGCGCACGAAGTGGCTGCTGGACTTCCTCGAGATCGGTGTGGACGAGTTCCACGACGCCCTCGCGACCCGCCCCACCGACTCCGCGATGTGGGAGTGGATCGCGGCCGAAATGCGACCGCGGACAGCCGAGGAAATCGCCGACTACAACGAGTGGATGTGGAGCCGCACCCCGGACAACGACGTGTGGACCTGGGAGGCCTTCCACGACTTCATGGAAGAGATCGGCGAGGGGCATCGCCAGGACATCGTGCGGCATTTCGACCGCCTCGACCTGGACGAAGGCCGCGAAGTGCCGCCGGGCGGCCGCTCCTGGAAATAGCCGGTCCCCGACCGGTTCTTGTTTGAGTCGAGCAGCCGGTGGCCCAAGCTGCGTGCAGGCCGGGACCCTCCGGGTCTTTCGCTTAGCACCCCAACCCGCATCCGCTGGTGGAGCAAGACAGGCTGTGCCTGCACCGGTGGGGCAAGACAGGCTGTGCCTGTACCGGCGGAGCAAGACAGGCTGTGCCTGCACCGTGGCCCGACCTGCGTGCAGGTTGGGATCCCAATCACCAATCATCGACCCGCCTCCGTTGGCAGAGCAAAACAGGCTGTGCCTGCGCTGCTTGAAAAAAGGCGGACTGTGTCCGGCTAGTGCCCGCCCAGGTACGCCTCTTTGACCTGCTCGTTCTCCTTCAGCGAATCCGCCGAGTCCTCCATGACGATCTGGCCCACCCGCAGCACGTAGCCGCGATTCGCCAGGCTGAGGGCCGCGTTGGCGTTCTGCTCGACCAGCAGGATCGACGCCCCCTCGCGATTGATCTCACGGATCGTGCGGAAGATCTGCTGCACCAGGATCGGCGCCAGCCCCATCGACGGCTCGTCCAGCAACAGCAGCCGCGGCGCCGCCATGATCGCCCGGCCGATCGCCAGCATCTGCTGCTCGCCGCCGCTCAGCGTGCCGCCGATCTGTTCGCGGCGTTCGGCCAGCCGCGGGAACAGTTCGAAGACCCGGTCGAAGCTGCGCCGGATCGCCGCCGCGTCGGTTCGCGTGAACGCGCCCATCTCCAGGTTCTCAAACACCGAAAGCCGGCCGAAGATCTGCCGGCCCTCCGGCACCATCGCCACCCCCAGCCGCACCACCGCATGGGCCGGGACGCCGTTCAGCCGGCGGCCTTCCATGAAAATCTCACCCTGGCGCGGCGGCGTCAGCCCGCTGATGCTCTTCAGCAGCGTGGATTTGCCCGCGCCGTTGGCCCCGATCAGCGCCACTATCTCGCCTTCGCTGACCGTCAGCGAGACGCCCCGCAGCGCCGCGATATTGTCGTAGTAAGTGTGCAGATCGCGTATTTCCAGCAGCGGCGGCGATGTCATGCCGCGCCTCCCAGGTACGCCTCCAGCACCCGCGGGTCGTTCTGCACCTGTTCCGGCGTCCCGCGGGCGATCTCCTCCCCGTAGTCCAGCACCGTGATCTGGTCGGAGATGCCCATCACGACGCTCATGTCGTGCTCCACCAGCAGCACCGTCAGCCCGCGCTCGTCGCGCAGGTGCAGCACCAGATCGGACACCGCCGCCGTCTCCGCCGGACTCATGCCGGCCGTCGGCTCGTCCAGCAACAACAGCTCCGGTTCCAGCGCCAGCGCCCGCGCGATTTCGAGCCGTCGCTGGTCGCCGTAGGACAGGTTGATTGACACCTCCGCCTCCCGTCCGCGCAGTCCCACGAAGTCCAGCAGTTCGAAGGCGCGCTTCTCGGCGATCGCCTCTTCGTGACGGGTGGGCGGCGGAGTGAACACCGCACCGAACACCCCCGCCCGCATCAGCACATGGCGGCCCACCATCACGTTCTCCAGCGCCGTCATGCTCTTGAACAGCCGAATGTTCTGGTAGGTCCGGGCGATCCGCGCCGTCGCCACCGCCTCCGGGGGCAGGCCGACGAGCTCGCTGTCCTGAAACTGGATACTGCCCGAGTCCGGCGGATCGAACCCGGTCACCGCGTTGAAGAACGTGCTCTTGCCGGCGCCGTTCGGCCCGATCAGGCTATAGATCTGCGAGCGCTCGATGGTGAGGCTGAGCTCCAGGAGCGCCGTGACCCCGCCGAACCGCTTGGTCACCGCCGTCGCCGTGAAGAACTCAGCGTCCACGTCAGGCCTCCGCCGGGGGCACGGCGATGTCCACGCTCGCCGGCCCACTCACCAGCGAGCGGCTCGCCGGCAGAAGGCCCTGCGGCCGCACGATCATCATGAAGACCAGCAGCGCGCCGAAGGTCACCAGCCGGAACTCCGAAAGCTCGCGGAGCACCTCCGGCAGCGCGATCAGCGCCACCGAGCCGACGATCACCCCGCGCACGCTGCCCATCCCGCCGATGATCACCAGGCACAGGACGTTAATCGACACAATCAGGGTGAAATCGTTTGGGAAGATCGAGTTCTGCCGCGAAGCGAAGATCGCCCCGCCCAGCCCCGCAAACACCGCCCCGATCGTGAACGCCAGCAGCTTGTAGCGCACCACCCGGATGCCGATC
>CAYYTN010000284.1:0-3632 GCA_964474495.1 uncultured Chloroflexota bacterium | reverse complement strand
CCGGAGACCTTCCTGCACGGCGATCGCCACCGCATCGAAACCCGCCCCATCAAGGGCACCCGCCCGCGCGGCGCCGATCCGGCCGAAGACCGGCGACTCGCCGCCGAGTTGCGCGCCAGTCCCAAGGATCGCGCCGAGAACGTCATGATCGTCGACGTCCTGCGCAACGATCTCGGCCGCATCGCCGCCACCGGCTCCGTCCACGTGCCCGAACTCGTCGGCCTGCGCACCCTCCCGACCGTCCACCACCTGGAATCGCGGGTCGTCGCCGCTCCCCGCCCCGGCGTCACCCCCGCCGATGTCCTCGCCGCCTGTTTCCCCGGCGGGTCCGTCACCGGCGCGCCCAAGATCCGCGCCATGGAGATCATCGCCGAGCTCGAGCCCGTCCCGCGCGGCGGCTACTGCGGCGCCATCGCCGCCATCGGTTTCGACGGTCACCTGAGCAGCAGCATCGCCATCCGCACCATCTACACCGAGGGCGATCGCTTCCAATTCCACGCCGGCGGCGCCATCGTCGCCGACTCCGATCCCGCCGACGAATACGCCGAAACCGAGCACAAAGCCGCCGCCCTGCGGCAGATCCTCGGCGGCGGCTAGTGGCCACCGCCCGCCCCGCGCCGTCTGACGAAGAACGCGACGTGCAGGCCGCCGTCGCCGGAGACCGCGCCGCCTACGAACGCCTGGTCGCCCGCCACCAGGATGGCGTCTTCGGTCTCTGCCTCCGCCTCACCGGCGACTTCGACGCCGCCGATGACGCCGCCCAGGAAACATTCATCGCGGCCCTGCGCGCCATCCCCCGCTTCCAGGGCGGCAACTTCCGGTCCTGGCTGTTCCGGATCGCCACCAACAAATGCCGCGACGGCTACCGCTCGACGGCCCGCCGCCGCCAGTTGCCCTTCGAAGAAGAAATCGACCACCCGGCGGAGAGCTTCATCGCCGCCGGGCAGCCCGCTCCCACCCCCGAGCAACACCTCGACCTGGTCAGCCTGCACGCCGCCATCCGCGCCGGCCTCGATGGGCTCCCCCAGGATCAGCGCGAGGCCCTGGTCCTGCGCGACATCAACGGCCTCCCCTACGAAGAAATCGCCACCATCCTCAGCGTCGGGCTCGGCACCGTCGAAGTCCCGCATCTCGCGCGCCCGCGCCCGCATGCGCGACTTCCTCGTCGCAAATCGGGAACTTCTCCCCGACGCGGTGCGTCTACCGGTTGGGAGGAGCCGGACATGACCGAAGCCAACCGGCCCGACAGCCAACTCATCAGCGCCCTCGCCGGCGGCGAAATCGAAGCCGGCGAAGCGGCGGCGGTTCGCGCCGCCATCGACGTCGACGACGACCTGCGGGAAGACTACGAATCCCTGCACGCCACGGCGAGCTTGCTCGCCGGCGCCCCGGCCATCCGCGCACCGCGCAGGTACGCCGCCGCCCTTCCGCCGGTCCAGATCAGCAACTGGTGGACTCGTTTCACACCCACCCTCCTGGCCACCGCCGCCGTCGCTCTCATCGCGTTCGCCCTGGTCGATCTGCAGGGCTCGCGAGTCGGCACCCCCGACCGCGTCCGGGCCCAATCGCGCGTCGCTGTCAGCGCCGCCGCTCCCGCCGTGGCCGCGGCTCCCCTCGCCGGAGCCCGGGAGATTGAAACCGAAGCCGATCCCGTTATCGAACCGGCCATCGAAGTGGCCGCCGCACCCCCTGCGCCCGTGGCTGAGGTACGCGCCGTGGAGGCCGAAGTCGAGGTCGTCGCGGTCGCCGAAGCCGAGCCCGCCCCGGCTGCTGCCGCCGCCGTCGCCGAGGCCCCGGTCGTCGAAGCCGCTACTGCCGTCGAGGAGCCGGTCGTCGAAGCCGCGCCCGCCGCCGCCGAAGCCCCCTTGGCCGCCGAGGCGCCCGCAGCCGCGGAACCCGAAGTCGCTCTCGCTGAAGCCGCAACCGACCTGCAGACGGCCACTGCCGATGACGGCGCCGCCGAGAGTGCAGAACCACTCGAAGAACCTGCCGACGAAACCACGGGAGAAGAAGCCGGCCTCGCCAAACGCGCCCCCGAACCCGCAGTGGCCGCCGTTGCCGAGGCAATCGAATCCGCTCCCGCCATCCCGCCGCCCACCGCCCCCCGCGCGCCGCCGTCGCCGGCCATCACCAGTCTCGATCAGTTACTCGACCCGCGTTGGTTCGCCGCCCTGGTCCTCGGTGGCCTGCTGCTAGTCGCCGCCGGCTTCGCCCAGACCTTCCGCCGGCCCTAGTTCCGGGTCAGCGCCCGCACCCGGCGCCACACCCTGCCAAACACCCGCCCGTTCTCGCCCTCGCCATCCAGCACCGCAATCGCGTCATTGCCATAGCGCTGATGGATCCAGGCCAGCAACAGGTTCTCGCGGCTTTCGTTGCGATTCTTCGGCAGTTCCGGACGCAGTTCGCGGAAGGCGGCCAGCACATCCCGCACCTCGCTGCGGGTCGGCAGGTGCAGCCCGACCTCCCGCTGAATCGCGGCGTTCACGATCAACCGAAACTCCACCTCACCCGGCTGCGCCCCGTGGTGCACCGCCACGATCCGCGCCCCGGCCAGCCCACCCGGCACCGGCCGGTGATCCAGCCGCAGCCGCCGCAGCCGCCGCAACATCACCGGCACCTCGTCCCCGCCGCGGCCCGCCTCGCGGTCCAGGAACTCCGCCGCCGTCGCCTTGCCATGCGCCAGGTAGATCGCCGCCGCCTGGCGGGGCAGGTCCGACTTCGTTTCAAAGCGATCCCGCCGCGAAGGCAGCCCGAACGCCCGCCGCACTCCCGCCACCAACGCCCGCGCGTGATTCGCGCTGCGGTACGGGCCGATATACGTCGCCCCGTCGTCGGCGGTCCGCCGCACACAGCCCACCACCGGGTCATCGGCCGGCCCCAGGCGCACGATCCGCGCCGCTGCTCGTCGCGCCAGTTGCACGTTGTAGGGCGGCCGCAACTCCCCGATCAGATCGTCCTCGCGCAGCAACGCCGCCAGGTCCGACCCGGTCACCTCGTGGTCGATGTAGGCCGTCGCCTCCAGCAGCCCGTCCCATTTCAGCGAATAGCCGCGGCCGCCGGTGAAATGACTGCGCACCCGGCGCTGCAGCGAGTTGGATTTGCCCACGTACAGCCCGTTTCCCTGGCGGTCCCGGAACACGTACACCCCTGGCAGCGCCGGCATACTCAACGACGCCCACCGCGCCAACTCCCGGCGACGCCGCGCCAGCGGTGTCTTGCCATCTTCATCGCGGCCCAGTTCGTAGACCTCGGCCACCGTCGCCGCCCCTTTTTCGGCGGCCATCTCCAGGAAGTGCCCCAGCAGCTTGCGCACCGAGTTCGCGTCCGCCAGCGCCCGGTGGGCCCCCGGCTCCGACTCGCCGAAATGCGCCAGCGCGCTGGTCAGGCTCACCTGTCCGACCTCCGGCAGCAGCGCCGCATGCAGTTCCATCGTGTCCAGGCCCTCGCCCGGGAAATAGGGCAACCCCGCCCAGATCGCCTCGTGGTTCAGGTACGCCAGGTCCGCCGCCAGGTTATGCGCCACCAGGATCGCGCCGGTGCTGAACTCGGCGAAATCGCCGAGCACCGCCTCCACCGGCGGCGCCCCCTCCAGCATCTCCGACTCGATCCCGGTCAACTCGGTCACGAACTTC
>CAYYTN010000283.1:0-3642 GCA_964474495.1 uncultured Chloroflexota bacterium | reverse complement strand
GCCCACACCGACCTGACCCCCACCCCGCTCGTCTCCGCCTTCATCGACGGCCGGATCGAGATCGGCAAAGGCGCCACCGAAGGCGGCCCCCCCAACTACCAGAACAACATCACCGTCGCCCACGGCAGCACCAACGTCGGCAATTCCCTGCACAACATCAAGAAGCTGGTCTTCGAAGATGGCCTCCTCACCGGCGCCCAACTTCTCCACGCCATGGAAACCAACTACGCCGGCGAAGAGGGCCGCCGCATCCGCAAGTTGCTCCTCGACGCCCCCAAATTCGGCAACGACATCGAAGAGGTAGACCGCATCACCGCCCGCGCCATGGACTGGTTCTGCGACGGCATCGCCGCCCACACCCCGCCCCGTGGCGGTCACTACTGCCCCAGCCCCACCACCCTTTCCGCCAACGCCTACACCGGCGAAGCCGTCGGCGCCACGCCCGACGGCCGCCTGGCCGCCGATCCCACCGCCGACAACGTCTCACCCATGGCCGGCACCGACCTCAACGGCGCCACCGCCACCATGAAGTCCGTCGCCCGCCTGGACCACGAGAAGGCCACCAACGGCACCATCCTCAACATCAAGCTCCATCCCACCGCGGTCAAAGGCGGCGACCGTCTCCACAAGTTTGCCGCCCTTGTCCGCGGCTTCTTCGATCTCAAGGGGATGCAGGTGCAGTTCAACGTCGTCGATGCCGACATCCTCCGCGACGCCCAGGCCAACCCAGAGAACCACCGCAATCTCATCGTCAAAGTCGCCGGTTACAGCGCCCTTTTCACCAACCTCGACGCGGCGCTCCAGGACCAGATCATCCAGCGTACCGAGCACGCCCTCTAGCCACCCGCCGGCCTGCCCCGCTTACTCCTCGTCTTCCGTCGGCGCGCCCCCGGCAAACCGCGGCGCTTTCCGGTTCCACGGGTTCCACGCCCCGCGCGCCGGGCTCATCTCCTCGTCCGCCGCCAGCCGCTCGAACGCCCCCTTCGAAATCGTCTCAACCTCCGCCAACAACTCCGCCGAAAGCTCCCTCTCCGAAGCCCGCGCCGCGTCCTCCACCTCCGCCGGAGTCCGGAACCCCACCAGCGCCGTCGTCACCGTCGGTCTATTCAGCACCCACGCCAGCGCCAGGTCCGGCAGCGTGTGCCCTTCCCGCCGGGCGATCGCTTGCAGCCGATCCGCCGCCGCCACGTTCTTCTCGAAATGCCCGCCCTTCCGGAACAGCGGCAACCCGAACGCGTTCCCCGACGCCCGCCAGTCTGTCTCCTCGAACTCCGTCTCCGGCGTCATGTTCCCCGCCAGCAGACCGTGCGCCAGCGACCCGTAGGTCATGATCCCCATCGCGTTCTCGCCGCAGTAGCCCAGTATGTCCCGCTCGATCCGCCGATCCAGCAGGCTGTAGCCCATCTGGTTCGTCACCAGCTTCAGGTGCCGGCGGCATTCATCCATCATCTCCGGCATGAAGTTCGACACCCCCGCGTAGCGGATCTTGCCGGCCTTCTGCACTTCCTCCAGCGCCCCCATCGTCTCCGCGAACGGCGTCCAGCGATCCGGCCCGTGGATCAGCATCAGGTCGATGTAGTCGGTGCCCAGGTTCCGCAGGCTCGCCTCCGTCGACTCCAGCACGTGCTCGCGCGTTCCCTTCCGCTCCACCCGCCCGACCTCCTCATTCCACGCCAGCCCGCACTTCGTCACGATCACCACTTCCTTGCGGTGCCCTGCCAGCGCTCCTCCCATAACCCGTTCCGAATGCCCCAGCCCGTACCCGGCCGCGTTGTCGAAACAGGTGATCCCCATGTCCAGCGCGCTGTGCACCGCTCGCACACCCTCCGCGTCGTCCGTCTCCCCGTACTGCGACCCACCCATCGGCCAACCGCCGAACCCCACCACCGACACCTCAAGGTCCGTGTCGCCAAAGGTCCGGTATTCCATTACGCATCGCTCCCTTCGCCCAGCAAGCGCAGGATGTTTTTACCAAAGACCTTCCGGCGGTCCGCGTCCGTCAGAAACTCGCAGTGGTGCAGGATGTAGGTCAGGGTCTGTCGGTACGTGCAGAAGCGCTCCACATTCGGCATGTCCGAGCCCCAGATCAACCGCTCCGGCCCGAAGCGGTCGTAGATCTGCTCCAGGTGGCGCTCCGCCCGCGCATACGGATAGTCCAGCTGCCCGCCCCAGATCAACGGGAACAGCACCTCGGCGTGCACCGGGTACTCGTCCATGATCTCCGCGAAATACCCCGGGAATTCGAGCCTGTCATCGCCATCGGCAAACCGCGACGTCGGGATCCCGTGCACCAGCACCGTCGGGATATCCCCGTACCGTTCCAGCCACCGCCGGAAATGCACCATCTCATCCGCAAACGTCCCGATCGGCGAGTCATACAGGAACACCCAGTGCACCGGGATTCCCAGCCCGTGCACCGTGTCCCAGAACGGATGAAACACCGGATCCGCGTACAGCGTCGCGAAGCCGTTCTGGTAGAACGCCGCGCTCGTGAAATACAGCCCCTTCATCCCCTGCTCGCGCACCGCCCGCGTCAACGTCGCCATCTCCTCATCCCGGTAGGCGAACGGCTCATTCACTCCGGCCAGTCCCATAAACCGACCCGGGAAGGCCTCCGTCGCCTCCGCGAAATACCCGTTCAGGTTCCCGTAGATGTGGTCGTTCTGCAGCACCGCCCGAGTCACCCCCACGTAGTCCATCTGCACCGTCATGAACTCCGCCGAACACTCCATCCCCTGCAGGCTGGGTGGCATGAACTGCACGTAATACCCCTCTCCCTCGTGCTCCCACTCCATTCGCCCGTTGGGCGCCGCCCGGAAGCTTCGGCCAGTCCTTCGCCCCGCATCCGTGTGATCCTCCGCGCCCCAAAGGATCTTCTCGGTCACGATCTGGTTGTCGCGCCGGCGCCGCGTCGGCTGGGTGTAGTGCGTGTGCATCGCCCGCTGCTGGTAGCTCGCGTGCGCCTCGGCGCTCGCAAAACCCCCCGCCTCCCACAGCGGCGGGAAGATATGTGCGTGCCCGTCCACGATTTCGAAATCCGACCGTTCCCACATGATCGGCCCTCCCGGTTCCGGCGCGCCAATGCGCACCGGCTGGCGCCATGTTAGTCCCGCCGCCGCCCTGCCGCCCTAGCCCTTGAACCCGCTCAGCACCACCCCGCGGGTGAAGTGCCGCTGCAGGAACACATACGCCAGTGCCGGCGGCAGCGCCGAAATCATCGTCGCCGCCATCAGCACCCCCGACACCGAGTGCGCCGAGCCCTTCATCGCCGCGATCCCGACCTGCAGCGTCATCATCTGCGGTTTGTAGATCATCACCAGCGGCCACAGGAAATCGTTCCAGGCCGCCGTGAAGGTGAAGATCGCCAGCGCCGCGATCGCCGGCCGGCTGTTCGGCACGATCACCTTCCACAGCACCCGCGGCCAATTGCAGCCGTCAATCCGGGCCGCGTCCTCCATTTCCCGCGGCAGATTCAACATGAATTGCCGGATCAAGAAGATCCCGAACAGGTCGATCAACTGCATCGCCGCGATCCCCTGGTAGGTGTTCAGCCAGCCCAGGTTCTTCACAATCACAAAGCTCGGAATCAACCGCACCTGGATCGGCACCATCATCGCCCCCACGAACACCAGGAACAGCACA
>CAYYTN010000282.1:0-3657 GCA_964474495.1 uncultured Chloroflexota bacterium | reverse complement strand
CGCACGGACGAGTAGAACTTGAGCGCGCGGCCGCCGGGGGTGGTTTCCGGATTGCCGAACATGACGCCGATCTTCTCGCGCAGCTGGTTGACGAACACGACGATGCAGCGGGAGCGGCTGATGCTGCCGGTGAGCTTGCGCAGCGCCTGGGACATCAACCGGGCCTGCAGGCCAACGTGAGAGTCGCCCATGTCGCCTTCGATTTCGGCGCGCGGCACGAGCGCCGCGACCGAGTCGATGACTACGACATCGACGGCATCGCTGCGCACCAGAACTTCGGCGATTTCGAGCGCTTCCTCACCGACGCCGGGCTGGGAAATCAAGAGGTCGTCGACGTCGACGCCACACTTGGCGGCGTAGGAGGGGTCGAAGGCATGCTCGGCGTCGATCAGCGAGGCCGAACCGCCGGCCTTCTGCGCCTGGGCGATGATGTGCTGGGCGAGGGTGGTCTTGCCGGATCCCTCGGGGCCAAACACCTCGACCACCCGGCCACGCGGCAGACCGCCGACGCCGAGGGCCAGGTCGAGGGCGATGGAGCCGGTGGATACCACGCCAACCTCTGGCAGATCGTCCCCCGTCATGCGGAGGATCGAGCCCTTGCCGAACTTCTTCTCGATCTGGGCGATCGCGGAATCTAGAGCTTTGTTACGTTGGTCATTCATGAGGCCCGGGTCCTTCGCGGGTTCCGGGAGGGCAGTCGCGAGCCCGCCCGGGTAGACGAGTATAGTAGTCCGCCCGGGGACGATTTGTCCCCCAACCACCCGGTGAAATCAAGCGTTCCGCCGGCTCCCGGCCGGTCACTGACGCGCAGGAATAGTGGAGCGACGGTGCACACCATGGCAAACGGAACGATGCAGGCGGTTCGTCTTCACGGCAAGGAAGACCTGCGGGTGGAGGAGGCGGCGATCCCGACGGCCGAGGCGGGGGAAGTGCGTCTGCGGGTCTCCTACGCGGGTATCTGCGGCACCGACCTGCACCTGTTTGATGGTTGGGAACTGGAGGGCGCGGTGACGCTGCCGCCGATGCCGGCGATCATCGGGCACGAACTTTCCGGGATAGTCGATTCGGTGGGGCCGGGGGTGGAGCGGTGGAAGGTGGGGGACCGGGTGACGGTGCAGCCGCAGGTGTATTGCGGAGATTGCACCTTCTGCCAGCGCGGGAATCCGAACCTGTGCAGCAACAAGAAGAAGATCACCAAGGGTGGGGCGTGGGCGGAGTACATGGTGGTGCACGAACGGACGCTCTTCGCGGTGCCGGACGGGGTGTCGCTGCAGATCGCGGCGATGACGGAGCCGATGGGCTGTGCGCTGCGGGCGGTGGAGATGGCGGAATTGCAGCCGGGGGACAACGTGTTTATCGCCGGGGGCGGCACAATCGGCCTGCTGCTGGCGAACCTGGCGCAGGCGCGGGGAGCGAACAAGATCATCCTGTCCGAGCCGCAACCGATCCGGCGGGCGCTGGCGGCGGAGGTCGGGGTCACGCGGGCGGTCGATCCGATGAGTGAAGACCTGCCGGCGGTGATCGCCGCGGAGACGAACGGCGACGGCGCCGACGTGGCTTTTGAGGCCGTGGGGTTGGCGGTGACCTCGGAGGCGTGCATCAATGGGATCAGGCCGGGCGGCACGGCGGTCCTGATGGGGGTTCCGAAGCCGGGCACGACGTTGGAGATTTCGCCCTGGGAAATAGTGAGCCAGGAACGGCTGATCAAGTCGTCGTGGCTGCTGGTGGACAACATGGAGAGTTGCCTGCGGATGATGCCCCGCCTGGACCTGGACAAGATCGCCACCCACACGATTCCGCTGGCCGAGGCCAACGAGGGGATTCGGATGTGCAAGGCCGGGGAAGCGGTGAAGGTCCTGTTTGAAATCGGGGGCGAAAACCCCGCCTAGCGGGGGCGCCGGCCCACCAGGACGCGATGGCGGTCGGTGGCGGCCAAGGGCACGGCCTCGTGGAAGTGCTCGTGGAGAACTCCCTCGTAGGCCTGCGCGCTGGACAGCACGAGGTGGAGGGTGCCGCTCGGCTTGAGCAGGCGGGCCGCCCCGGCGACCATCCGCTTGCCGGCGGCGTGATTGACGCCCCCGCCGACGTGGAAAGGCGGGTAGCAGGCCACCAGATCGAACGCCCGGTCGGGAAGATCCTCGCCAAAGTAGGAGCCACGGACATCGACTCCGTCGATCGCGTTCAGCCGCATAGTGCGCCGGGTAGTGGCGACGGCCGCGAGATTGGCGTCGACGGCGGTGGTCCGCGCGTCGGGTGAGCGCCGGACGAGGCCGACCGTCACGACACCGTTGCCGCAGCCGAAGTCGAGTTGATTTCCCTCGACCACGGGCAGCGTTTCGACGAGGAGTTCGGTCGCCGGGTCGAGGCGGCCGTCGGAGAAGACCGCCGGGTGCCCGGCCAGGGTGAACTCCCGATCGCCCAGTGAGACCGGGAAGGTCGGCGGCTCCGGCGCAGTGGGGGAGGCGTTGCCGCGAATGGCGCGAACGACCCGCACGTGGCGCTTCTTGAGCACGGTTTCGGCGCGGCCGAACGCCTCCCCGGCAAAGCGGCGAAAGGTCTCGATGCCGCGTTTGCGTTCGCCGGCGAGCCAGAGTTGACCGCCGGAACGCAGCGCCGTGGCGGCGCTCTGGATCAGCGCGGCGACGGCGCGGTTGCCGAGCCAGTGCGGAGCCCGCAGGACGGCTGTCCCGTAGGCACCGACGTGATCCGGTGGAGCGCCGAAACCGGGAGCCACGGTCCAGTTCGTCTCACCGAGACTCTCGATGGCGCTGCGGATGGCCGGCAGGGTGAAATTGGCGCAGACGCCGCCCAGGTCGGGGCGGGCGGCGTGAATCGCCCGCGCCAGGCCGCCTTCCCAACCACAGAGGTCGATTAGGGGCCCGTCGCAACCGGCGATGGCCTCGACCAGCGGGCCGATATGCCCGGTGAGGCCGCGTCCCGGAGTGTCGGCGGAAGCGGCCAGCGAAATCTCCCGCCCATCAACTGCAATCGACCGGGACTCGGCGCGCCAGAGTCGAACCCGCCGGACCGGCAGCGAACTAGCCCGACGGGCGCCGGACGGGCTCACAGTCGCGGGATGGCATCGAGGATGCGGACGCCAACGACGGCAAACACGATGCTGTACTTGAAGGCGTTGCCGAGATACGCGAGCAACAGAAAGCGCCAGAACGAATATCGCAGCGCGCCGGCCAGGATGCCGACGGCGTCGAAGGCCGGATTGGGCACGGCAGCGAAGACGAAGATAGCCGCGCCGGCCAGCTTGCTGCGCTCCTCGAGCACCCGCCGGGTACGCGCGTAGGCGGAGCCACGGTGGATGAGTTGCTTGCCGGTGGAGCCGATGTAATAGGAGACGGTCTCACCGCCGACCTGGCCGAGGGCCGCGACCAGGCCGACGAGGATGGGCTGGTCGAGGGCGCCGGCGAAACTGATTGTGGTCAGGGCGGCCGGCGCCGGCAGGATTACGGTGGCGGCGCCGATGAAGCTAATGATCAGGACGGCCAGGTACGAGCGTCCGCTCTGTTCCTGAACGATGTCGCCGTAGATGAACGAGAACATCGCGGCGACGACGATCATCAGGACCAGCAGCGACTGGAGGGCCAACCGCCGGCCCATCTGAAACTGGCGGATCAGGCCGATCCAGAGGGCCACGGTGCCGGC
>CAYYTN010000281.1:0-3693 GCA_964474495.1 uncultured Chloroflexota bacterium | reverse complement strand
GTTACCGGCGAGATCGTGGCGCGGCTGGCGGATGAGGAGGAGACCGGTTTTGACTTGGCGGCGCTGCGCCCGGAGCGGTTCGGCTAGCCGGGGCGGCCCGGGAGCTCGCGTAGTATCCGGGGGCGCAGGCACCGGGAAAGGAACGCGCGATGCCAAGGCTGAAAGTGGTTGGAGCGGGGTCGCCGACGCGGACCGGGAAACGCTGGGGGACCTGCTTCCTGCTGGAGATCGGCGGGGAGTGGCTGATGATCGATTGCGGGCCGGGCAGCAGCTACAAGATGTACCAGATGGGGGTGAGCCCGACGGAGATCAATCACCTGTTTTTCACCCACCTGCACTCGGACCACATATCGGACCTGCCCTGCTTCCTGATGACGCGGTTCGATCAGTCGGTCGCGACCGAGCCGGAACTGCAGATGTACGGTCCGCGGCCGTTCCAGGACGTGGCCGAGCGGGTGTGGAGCGAGGAGCGCGGGGTGTTCTGGTATGACGTGGTGGCTAGGGTGAATCACCCGATGAGCGTGCACGCCTTTCACAGCCGCGGCGGGGTGGGGGAGCGGCCCGCGCCGGTGGTGGGGATTCACGAGTACGGCGAGGGGAAGGTGGGGAGTGGGAAGCACTGGGAGTGCTTTGCGCGCGAGGTCCAGCACGCCCAGCCGTACCTGAACTGCTTCGGGCTCCGCTTCGAGACCGACGAGGGGGTGATCGCGTTCAGCGGCGATACCGCGCCGGTGGATTCGGTGGTGAAACTGGCCCGCGACGCCGATTTGTTGGTGCAGAACGTGATGGAACTGGAGTCGGTGATCCGTACGATCCCGGAGGGGGAAACGATGACCGGGAGCACCGGGGCGGGCAAGATCGCGGCAGCGGCCGGGGCGAAGCGGCTGCTGGCGAATCACCAGGCGCCGGGTCGGTTTGAGGAACTGGACCAGGAGGCGCGGGCGATCGCGGAAGTGAAGGCGGAGTTTGCCGGGGAGGTGTTTTGGGCGCAGGACTTCACGGAGATCGAGTGGGCAAGTTCGCGATAGCTCGTTCGGGCTAAGGGGCGGTCGCGCCGCACCCCGGTCGGACCCACCGGCAGATGTTGTCGGGACGACCGTTCGGAGATAGCGGGGTGATGGTGCTGGGCGTGGGCGGATCGCTGGTGGGCGGGATCGTGGACAGCGTGAGCGAAGTGATGATGTTCACCGACGAGCAGATCGAACCGATGGACCGGCTGTCGGTGTCGATCTCGGCGGAGTACATCACCGGGGTGGTGAAGATGGAAGACCGCCTGGTGATCCTGCTGGACTACGAGAAGGTGCTGGTGTCGGAGGAACGCGAGGCGGCGGAGTCGATGCTGGAGACGGTGCCCGGGTAGGGCGGGCCGCTTTCGGAAGAACGAGTCGGGCCGCGGGGTTGAGCCCCGCGGCGCGGGCGGGGATGCGCGCGGGGCGGCGGGCTAGAATCGCCCGCGGCCGCCAGATGAACGGCAGGCCGCCCAGCGCGAGGGGATGACCATGCCGGACGCGAGCACGGATCGACCGAACATCGTCCTGATCATGGCCGATGACATGGGCTTCTCGGACATCGGCTGCTACGGCTCGGAGATCGCGACGCCCAACCTGGATCGGATGGCCGGCGAGGGAGTGCGCTTTTCGCAGTTCTACAACTACGCACGCTGTTGCCCGACGCGGGCGTCGCTGCAGACCGGGCTGTACCCGCACCGCGCCGGGATCGGGCACATGGTGGGCGACTACGAGCTGCCGGGATACCGGGGGTTCCTGAATCGCAACTGCGTGACGATCGCGGAGGTGCTGGGGGCGGGGGGCTACCGGAACCTGATGGTGGGGAAGTGGCATGTGGGGGGCAGCTATCGGTACAGCGAGATGGGCGATGTGCGGCCGGGCGAAGAGAAGTATCCGCGTCCGCTGGACCGGGGCTACGACCACTTCTGGGGCACCCTGGCCGGCGGCGGGAGCTACTTTGACACGCACGCGCTGTACCGGGACAACGAGCCGATCGCGCCGGAGGGGGATTTCTACTATACGGACGCGATTTCGGACGCGGCGGTGGAGTTCGTGGGCGAGTACGGGAACGGGCCGGACCCTTTCTTCATGCACGTCTGCTACACGGCGCCGCACTGGCCGTTGCACGCCCGGCCGGAGGACATCGCGAAGTATCGGGGGACCTACGGCGGGGGCTGGGACCGGCTGCGGACGAACCGCCACGAGGAGTTGATCGGGTCGGGGATCCTGGACGGGAAGTGGGCGATTTCGCCGCGGGACGCCGAGGCGCCGGCCTGGGAGGACGTGGCCGACCCGGAGTGGGAGGAGGCGCGCATGGCGGTGTACGCCGCGCAGGTGGACCGGATGGACCAGGGGATCGGGCAGATCCTGGCGGAACTGGATCGGCTGGCGATCGCCGGGAACACGCTGGTGATGTTCCTGTCGGACAACGGCGGCTGCGCGGAACTGCTGGCCGAGGACGGCACCAGCAGCACCGGGCCGTGGGAGACCCGCGACGGGCAGGCGATCGTGGCCGGCAACCGGCCCGGGCTGGAACCGGGCCCGGCGACGACGTTCATGAGCTATGACCTGCCCTGGGCGAACGCCAGCGATACGCCGTTCCGCTACTACAAACACTATGTCCACGAGGGCGGTATCTCGACTCCGCTGGTGGCGCGCTGGCCGGACCGGATCGCGGCGGGACGAATCGAGCACGGGGCGGCGGGGGTGATGGACCTGCTGCCGACGTTCCTGGATATGGCCGGAGTGGACTACCCGACGGAGTACGCCGGCAATGAGATCCAGGCGGTGGACGGGGAGAGCTTCCTGCCGGCGCTGGAAGGGCGGGAATGGCATCGCGACCGGCCGCTGTTCTGGGAGCACGAGGGCAACGCGGCGGTGCGGGTGGATGACTGGAAGCTGGTGCGCAAGTGGCCGGGCGAATGGGAACTCTATGACCTGGGCGCGGACCGCACGGAGTTGAACGACCTGGCGGCGAAGACGCCGGACCGGGTGGCGGCAATGGCGGCGCTGCACGCGGAGTGGGCGGCACGCTCGCGGGTGGAGCCCTGGGATGAGGTGATCGCGCGGCCCCAGGCGACGCCGTTTCGGTTGTGGCTGAAGGACAAGTAGGGGCGGAACGTCGGAGCCGGGGGCTAGACGGGAGCGAGCAGTGCGTCGATGGCGGCGGCGGCATTCTGGCAGGCTTCGTCGGCGGTGAGGTCCCCAGAGATGACCGGTATCTCGATCTCGCGGTTGATGATCTGGATCACTTCCAGCGGCTCGGGGAAGTTGGGGATGCGGGCGATTTCGAGGGCGTTGCGGACGGCCTCGGCCTCGGGCAGGGAGAGCCCGTCGGAAAGCGCGACGATCTGTTCGATACCGGTGTTGCGGGCCGGGAAGGCCATGCGCGATTCCATGCGGTCGCGGAACTCAGTCAGGGCGTAGAAGGCGTCGGCGGGGTCGCTGGCGCCTTCCAGGACGGCGATGGCGGCGGGCATGGTGGCGGAGGTGGCGGCTTCGCGGCCGCGGAGCATGCCGCCGATGCGGACGCCGAACTGGCTGAGGTTGGCGACGCCGAAGGGCAGGGTGGCGGGGCCGAAGAGGGTGGCGAGGGGCCGGCCGTTGACCTCCATGTTGAAGCGACGGCGGCGGCGGCCGCCGCCATCGGCGGAGGAGGCGGGGTCGGTGGCGGGGGCGGAGCCGT
>CAYYTN010000280.1:0-3736 GCA_964474495.1 uncultured Chloroflexota bacterium | reverse complement strand
GACGGGCGAGAAGACGGCGGCGGTCGTGAGGGCGAGCACGGCGGGGACGGGCAAGAAGACGGCGGCGATCGTGACGGCGAAGGCGACCAACGCGACGGCGAGGACGACAACGCGGACAGCGACGAAAGCGAGGACCGCGATCGCGAAGACGGCGACCGCGGCAACGGCCGGGATGAGGACCGCGACCGGGAAGACGAGGCGGACGGCCGCGGGGACGATGAAGAAGACCGCAGCAACAACCGGGGCGGCAATGGGAACGGCAATGCCGGAGGCAACGGCAAAGGCCGGGGGAATCGCTAGCCGCTAGCGTCGGGGCCGCTGCCGGCCGCCTTGATACCGCCTACGACGCCGGCACCACCGGCAAGACCACGTGCGACCGATACTCCGCCGAGTGCAGCACCGTCTGTTCGGCGACCCGCAATTCGGCGTCCTTCCCGAACTCATGGCCGGTATTCGGATTGCGGTCGTAGTGCGGGAAGTTGCTGGACGACACCTCCAGCCGAATCCGGTGCCCGCGCCGGAACACATTCGCCGTCGGCCCCAGGTCGATCTCGTACTCGTATACTCGCCCCGGCTCGATTGGGCTCGGATCGGCAGGCCCCTCGCGATACCTCGCCCGCACGATCCCGTCGACGATGTTCACCGCGCATCCGAACGGGTACACGTCCACCAGCTTCGCCGTGAAATCCGTATCCGGCGCCGATGAACTGGCGTACAGCGTCACCTTGATCGGCCCGGTCACCTCCATATCGGCCTCCAGCGGCGCTGAGGAGTAGCACAGCACGTCCGGTCGCTCTTCCACCGGCCGCTGGTCCATGGGCCCCCAGGGCACGATCTCCGGCCAGCAGCAGGTGTTCCCGCCGATGGTCGGTACCGGCGAATCGGGATCGTAGGTGAAGCGGTCGGCCGGTTCGTCCTCCGACGCTTCAACCGAGAGGGTCCCGTCGCCGTGTCCGGTCGGCGCGTGGCCGTCAGAGTGCAGGTACCACTTCTGCCAGTCGGTCCGCGCCAGTGGCCATTCGTACTCTTCCCGCCAGCCTCCGCCACCCATTATGTAAAGTAAGAGCGGCGCTTCGTCCTCCACGCCGTTCCGCTCATCCCTCAGCCAGCGATCCATCCAGCGAATCTCCAGCCCGTTCAAATCAAACTCCGCGCCCGGTCCAAATTCGATATCGCCGACTTCCGTCGCCACGTTGAGTTGATGGATCCACGGACCGCACACCAGGCGCGGTTTCCGCGCCTCCGGCGAGCCGCCCTGCGCCCGCATTTCCGTGAAGTTCTCGAAGGTGCCCTTCACGAAGATGTCGTACCAGCCGCTGTACATCAGGGTCGGCACGGTCACCCGCTCCGGATCGACCGTGTAGCCCGACTCATCCCAGTACCCGTCGCGGTTGGGATGGCGGATCAGGTCCCGCAGGTGTGGCATCGCCTTGCCGCCGGCGTCCTCCAGTTCCTGAAGCGGCAATACCCGCAAATAGCGATCCCAGTCATACATCCCCACCGGCTGCTGCCCCGCGGCGTTGTTCAGGGTGTTCCAGCCGAGGGCGGTGTAGAGGTTCAGCGCGCCCTGGTGGTAGTAAATACCGGAATGTAGATCCCGCGGCGCGACCCTTGGCGCGATGCAATCCAACCTGGCCGGACCCTCCATCGCCGCCGCCCATTGCACGATCCCCAGGTACGAGCCACCCGACATCCCGACCCGCCCGTTGCACCAGGGTTGCTCCGCCACCCAGTCCAGCGTGTCCTTGCCGTCAGCGGCCTCGGAGCGAAACGCATACCATTCGCCGTCCGAATCGAACCGTCCCCGCACGTCCTGGACCACACACACATAACCGGCGGCGGCAAACTCCAGCGCCCGCGGCACCACTCCGTCTTCTACGTGATTGCCGTACGGAGTCCGGATCACGACCACCGGAGCCGGCTCGTCCGAAGATGGCAGGTACACATCCGCCGACAATTCCACGCCGTCCCGCATCGGCACCCGCCGATCGAACAGCGCGTCCACCCGATAGCCACTCACCTTTCGACCCTCCTCCGCCCACCCGCCCCGGATCAGGCCGGCGGGTACAGCAATTGACCGCGCCGGTCGGTCTCCGCCCGCAGCAGGTGCCCGCCGATCGTCGTCACGTACAGCGTCGAGAGGTCCGGCCCGCCGAACGTGCAGTTCGTCGGGCTGTCCACCGGCAGCGGATGGGTCTCCACGATTCGCCCGCTCTGCTCGAAGACGGTGATCATCGGGCCCGGCCCGCCGGCGCGATTCCCGGTCGTCGCCACGATGTGCCCCTCAGTGTCGAAGCACATACCGTCGATCCCGCGGTAGGGGAAGAAGTTGTGCACCACCCGCGGCCGGCCCAAAACGCCGTTCTCGCGGATCGGATACGCGCGCAACTCACGCTTCGCACCTTCGGTGGGATCCGACTGCGCCACGTACAGCTCGCTCTGATCCGGCGACACCAGGATGCCGTTCGGCCGCGTAGCGTCAAAGGTCACCCGATCGATCGACCAGTCGCCGTCCGGACCCCGGTCCAGCCGGTACACCGACATGTGATCCAGTTCCGTCGGCGGCGCCAGGTCGTCGTAGCGCGGATCGGTGAACCAGATCCGCCCCTGGTCATCGATGGCCAGGTCGTTGGGGCTGTTCAGCCGCTTGCCTTCAAATTCGCCAACGACCGTCGTCACCGCGCCATCCGGCTCGAACCGCACGATCGCGCCGCGGTTCTGCGAGCAGCCATACAGCCGGCCCTCCGGATCGAACATCAGGCCGTTGGTCCGCTCGGACTCCGGGTGAAACACCGTGATCTCCCCGGAATCGGCGTCATAGCGCATGATCCGGCCGTTGTTGATGTCCGTGAAGACCAACCCGTACCCGTCCCAGGCCGGACCCTCGGTCAGCGAGAAACCATCGGCGATCAATTCGAATTCCCACGCCACGAGTTGGTCTCCTTGCTCTCGACGTCAGCGCCTTCGGCTGCGTTATCGGACTCGCATGATGCTTTGCCCGCTCCACAAAATCCAGCCCGGCCAGGTCGCCGAAATATGCCCTGAACCGCCGGATTGCGCCCCGCCTCAGGCCATTCGGCGGCTGTCGATCGCCCCGTACTGGCTCATAGCTACGCCGGCAAACAGATCGTATATCTCCTCGGAGAACAGAACCATCCGGATTTCATCCAGCCCGTCGCCGGCCGACGCCACGGCCTCGGTCAGCACGATCCGGGCCGAACGTTCCACCGGAAACCCGTAGACGCCGGTGCTGATCGCCGGCAACGCCACGGTGCGATGCCCGCGGTCCCGCGCCAGCGCCAGGCTCTCGCGATAGGCCGAGGCCAGCAGGCTGTCCTCATCGCGATCCCCGCCGGTC
The DNA here is from genome assembly GCA_964474495.1 of uncultured Chloroflexota bacterium. Taxonomy (GTDB): domain Bacteria; phylum Chloroflexota; class UBA11872; order UBA11872; family VXNJ01; genus JASLPR01. The sequence continues at coordinate 378 of CAYYTN010000280.1, read as the reverse complement.
CATACCGGGCCGACGGTGTGGACTACGTTCCTGGCCGGCAGATCGCCGGCCGTGGTTATGACCGCCTGGCCCACCCGGCAGCCCCCGGATTCGTTCCGGATCATGTCGCACTCGTGCATGATGGCCGGTCCGCCGCGCCGGTGAATCGCCCCGTCCACCCCGCCCCCGCCCTTCAGTCGTTCATTCGCGGCGTTCACCACCGCATCCACGTCCTGTTCGGTCAGGTCGCCTTCGACAACGGCGATACAGGTGCCGTTCACGACGAATGAGACCATCCTGCCTCCTGGGGGTGCGAACTTGTACCCGGACGAGGCATTCTCGCGTAGAGTCGGCCGTCGGACCATTGCCAACTTTACAAATCGCGAGCATGCGCAAGCC
>CAYYTN010000279.1:2703-3762 GCA_964474495.1 uncultured Chloroflexota bacterium | reverse complement strand
CGTTGACGTGGAGCACCTGGCCGGTGATGAAGCCGGCGTGCTCGGAGGCGAGGAAGAGGATGGGGCCGGCCATTTCTTCGGACTGGCCGAAGCGCCCCATGGGGATCATGCCGCGGATCGCGGGAAGCAACTCGGCCGGATGGCCGGCGTGCATGGCGGTTTCGATACCGTGGGGAGCGACGGCGTTGACGCGGACGCCGTGCTCGGCGACTTCGCGGGCGAGGCGGCGGGTGAGGGTGTGGACTCCGGCTTTGGCGACGCCGTAATCAACGCCGACGGCGACGCCGCCGCCGGTGTGGGCGGCGATGGAGCCGACGTTGACAATGGAGCCACTGCCGCGTTCGATCATGTGCGGCAGGACGGCCTTCGAGCAGACAAAGACGCTCTTGAGGTTGACGTCCATGACGCGGTCCCAGCTTTCCTCGGTGTTGTCGAGGGCGGGCCCGCGGAAGACGACGGCGCCGGCGTTGTTGACCAGGACATCGATCTGGCCGTAACGCTCAAGGGCCGTATCGACCATGCGCTGCACGGCGGGGACGTCGGCGATATCAAGCTCGACGGCGAGGGCTTCGTGGCCGGCCTGCTGGATCCCGGCGACGACCGGGTCGATGGTCTCGGCGCGCCGCCCGGCGACGACAACGTGAGCGCCGGCCTCGGCAAACGCCAACGCGGTCGCACTCGGAGCGTTGGCCTGTGGTCAGGCGGATGGCGACCGACCGCTCAACGAAAGGTATTCGGCGGAGGAGATTGCCTACTTCAAAGAGATAGCCTTCGGCGTGGATTTCCAATCACGAATGAACGCGCCGGAGTGGACACCTGACAAGGAATACATCATTAAATGGGAGGAAGATGTGGAAGTGGTGGTCTGGGGATTCGTTACGCCGGAGGACTACGCGGAAATCGACCGAATCCTGGCCGAACTGGACGAACTGATTCCGTCGCTTAGCATCAGCCGAATCGAAGATGTTGATTTGGGAGATCTGAACGTGGGGATAGTGCCGTTGGACGAATTCGCCGAGTATGCGCCCACGGAGTTCGTTATCGGCGACGAGCTGCGTG
>CAYYTN010000279.1:1010-2693 GCA_964474495.1 uncultured Chloroflexota bacterium | reverse complement strand
ACGGCACAGTAGCGGAAATAGATGGAGTGATCGATTGGGCGCAAGTACTCGTCGATTGGGACCGCCCGTACGAAGAGCGACGAAGCATCCTGCGAGAGGAGATCACCCAGACCCTGGGGCTCGTCAACGACTCGTGGAGCTATCCCGACAGTACCTTCTACCAGGGGGTCGAGAATCGCAGGACCGAGTTTAGCGACCTGGACAAGGCGCTCATCAGACTGTTGTACGAGGATGAGATCAAGCCGGAGATGACGCTGGAGGACCTGGAGGCGCTGGGGCTGTAGGCCGCGGAACTCGGGGGTCTCCAGGTGGCTCCACCGGCTGCTACTCTCCCCCCATGTCATCAAGTGACGGCTAGCGGACGTACCGCGACACGGCCACTTCTCTGGAGGAAGGTGACAGGGTTGGGGAAGATCAGGGCAGGTGTGCTCGCGGCCGGCGCATTCCTGGTGGAGGGCATCTTTGCCCTCTGGTTACAGCTGAGGATGATGGAGGCCTTCGGGCTGGGGGCCAGTGATTCCCTGAGCAGCACCGAAGTCGGGCTTACCTTTATTGCGTTGGTGCTCTCGGTCGGCTTCGCGACCTGGCTCGCGGGCCGGCTGTACAGCGACCTGCGGCTAGGTCGACGGGTCCTGTTCGCCATCGCACTGATTCTCGCGATCACAGTCTTCCTGGGGGTGGCGCTTCTGGCGCTGATAGTCCTGATTGGACTGACCGAATGGGCTGGCCTGGGGCTGGACGACCCTCCGACAGGCCCCCGGGTCGGGCTTGTGGTTCTGGAAATGGCCGCCTCGGTTGTCGCAGGAGGCGCGCTCGGCATTTGGTCCTATCGGAGCCTGCGGCCTTGAGAGCTAGCGCGGTCTGGCAACCTTTGCCCCACCCCGACGATTCCGCTACCTTGCAGTTGCTGCTTACTCCGGGTGCGAAATGGAGGAGGGGTCAGCCATGAAGGCATTCACAGAGGGCCCTGAATCAGACATCGCCGAACTGATCGTCCAGTTCACTCGGGGAGACGAAGCGGTCGCTTCCATCACCATTCGACCGTTGGCCGGGGCTCCTGCCGACGATACGGAGAGGAGCTTCGACTACATCCTGCTCGCCGTCTCATATATGGCGAACATGCTCTTCAATCTTGGAGACGACCCGGCAGCGGGCGCTCTACTTGCAACCGTGGAGGAACAGGGCAACGCGATCGGTGAATCGCCTACATTGGCAGGCCGATTCTCCACCCAGCCGGTCGAGAAGGGGGCCGTTTCCAGCGAGTGGCGAGCCACACTCCGTCGCCGTAAAGACGGACTCTGCGTGCTGGATACCTTCCCCGCCATGTCCGGTGACCCAAGGCTACTTTCCAAGATCTCCATACTTGGCCTGTTTGACTACCTGAAGGGCGAACTGCCACCCCTGTTGTTTCAAGTGTTCCTGGCCGGCCTCGGAGGGATGCTCAGCTACTACGAGAATCGAGGCACCTCCCATCCGCAGTTGCGATTCGGCGGTCCTGAAAGGGCGATGGAGATAATTTAAATGTACATAGACTCGGAGCTCTCGGGCTGACTGAGCCGGCCCTTCTAGTCGAACATCCTCAGCTGTTCCCCGGCAGCCACTCATCCAGCGCCTCCACGCTCTCCCGCAGTTCCCGGTCGATATACCCAGAGTAGATGTCCGCCCTGGTCCGATAGCTCGTGT
>CAYYTN010000279.1:0-985 GCA_964474495.1 uncultured Chloroflexota bacterium | reverse complement strand
CCGCCGCAGACGTCCGGGATGGCGGTGCCGCTCTCAACGACTAGTCCCTCGTCCCGGGAAGCGGTTGACCGGGGGAAGAGGGGAAATCTATACTTCGGGTCCGAGATACGTGGCGGGTTGGTTGAAGTGCGGGGTGAGGAGGAAGGTAGGGGAAGGGCTGCGCACAGACCGACAGGTAACCGCCGATTTGTTGGGAGTGTCATTTGACGGAAGTTATGTTCCGGCCGAACGAGTCGTTCGAGGCCGGCCTACGTCGCTTCAATAAGCGCGTGCAGCAGGACGGAATCCTGGCGGAGTCCAGGCGACGAAAGCATTTTGAGAAGCCAAGCGTGCGGCGGAAGAAGAAGCAGGCGGCGCGGACGCGCAAGGCTCGCCGAGCAGCTATGAAGGCGGCGCGGCAGATCAACCACGAGTACGCCTTTTAAGCAGCCACAGGCTGTTTTGTCTGAGGCGGTACCGCACGCCGCGGTAACGCGATGGCGGCGGATTCATGAGGAGCGGTCCGCATGGAGTCGCGTCCCGGCCCCATTTTGACTCCCGTTTGAAGCGCCGGCGCGGGCGGTGCGCAGGCTGTCTTTTGATGGATGACTGGCGCAAGATGTACGGGACTGCCGATGGCCATTAGTAGGAGCCGCGATGGGGATTGCCGAGCAGATCTACGAGGAACTGAAGGTCGCGATGCGGGCCAAAGACCGGCCGCGGTTGCTGGCGCTGCGCAATATACGCGATGACCTCCAGAAGGCGGAGAAGGCGAAGCTGGAACCGCTGACCGAGGATGAGGTGACGCAGAATCTGGCGCGGCAGGCGAAGCGCTGCCGGGACGCGGCCGGGGAGTTTCGCGAGGGCGGCCGGGACGACATGGCGGACAAGGAGGAGGCGGAACTGGCGATCATCCTGGAGTACCTGCCGGAGCAGGTGGGCGAGGAAGAAGTCACCGCGGCGGCCCGGGAGATCATCGCCCAGGTGGGCGCGGAGGGGCGCTCGG
>CAYYTN010000278.1:0-3769 GCA_964474495.1 uncultured Chloroflexota bacterium | reverse complement strand
GTCTTCTTCGACCCTGGCGGTCAGGTACTCGCGGGCGGCCTCCAGGCGGCCTTCCTCGATGGCCAGCAGGTAGCGCTGGACGACGCCGACCGGGTCCTCGGCCGGGTACTCGATCGGCTCGCGGCCGCTGGTGAGCGACACGGCCAGGATGGCCAGTACAACCAGCACCAGCGCTCCGGCGGTGAATCCCAGAATCCAGCGATCTCGCAGCACGAATCTCGTCTCGCGTTAGGCGGGCGGAGGCTAGCGGCCGGTGAGTTCGGTCGGCCCGCCCGTCTGGATGGGCGCATGGATAATTGTAGGGCAGGCGGACTCGATGCCCGCGTCCAGGGCGTAGCGCAACTCGGCGATGTTGCGGGCGATCGCGCCGCGGGCGCCGTAGGCGGCGGCGACGCCGGCGTAGCGGACTTCCCCGATCAGGCTGGCGGTGATGCCTTCGTCGCCGAAGGCCTTCTTCTGCTCGGTGAGCACGATGCCCCAGGCGCGGTCGTCGGCGATGACGGCGACGAACGGCAGGTCGTGGCGCACGGCGGGCTCGATTTCGGGGATGCCGAAGTGGACGGAGCCGTCACCGGTGAGCAGGATGACCGGGCCGTTCGGTCGGGCGAGGCGGGCCCCGAGCGCGCCGGGAATGCCCCAGCCGATGACGCCGCTGGCGCCGCAGGTGAGCCAGCGGGCCGGGTAGCGGTCGGCGAGGACCTGGTGGGCCCACTGGCCGATGTTGCCGCCGTCGATCAGGAAGGTGCAGTCGGGGTCTTCGGCGTAGGGACGCAGCGCTTCGACCAGGTGGTGACCGGTCATCGGTTCGTCTTCGGCGAGGGGATCGCCGAATTGAGCGCGAAAGTCACCGTTCGTTTGCCGGGCGCGGGCGAGCCAGGGGGCCCGCGGACCGGAGTCGGAGCCGGTGAGCCGGTCGGCGAGAGCATCGAAAACAGCGCCGGGATCGGCGGCGATGGCCAGCTCGGGGCTGGCTCCCTGGTGGAGTTGAGCCGGATCGGCATCGACGCGGATCAGGGTGGTGGCCGGGTCGATGGCGGGCGGTCGGGCATGGCCGAGCCGGTAGTCGATTTGGGCGCCGGCGATGAGGACCAGGTCGGCCTGGTCGAGCAGTCCGGGACCACCGGTGGCGGCGCCCAGGACGCCCACAAAGTTGTCTTCGGCTTCGTCGATGGCGCCGCGATCCCAGATGGGCACGGTGAGGGGGGCGGGGAGCGCATGGGCGAGATTGACCAGCGATTCGCCGGCGCTGGCGTAAAAGACCCCGGAGCCGGCGACGATGAGCGGTCGCCGGGATTCCATCAACAGCAGGGTGGCGCGATCGATCAACGCGGGATCCGGAGCGCCGCCGGAAGGGACGCGGGCCGGGACGGCGCGGGTGGGGGGAGGGGTGTCGGGCACCTCGGCGCCAGTGACGCTGGCCGGGATCGAGAGTTGCACCGGGCCGGGCCGCCCGGAGACCGCCCGCGCGAGGGCCTCATTGAGGCAGAACTCGATCCGGGCCGGGTCCTCGACGCGGACCGCGTACTTGCAGAGCGGGGCGGCCAGGCCGGAGTGGTCGAATTCCTGGAATACGCCGGTGTCGGCGCCGTCACGGGCGGATTCGCCGGTGAGCAGCAGCAGGGGCGAGCCGTCGAACCAGGCGTTCATCAGGCCGGTGAAGGCGTTGGTGTGGGCGATGCCGCTGCTGACGGCGACGACCCCGACCTGACCGGTCAGGCGGGCGTAGGACTCGGCCAGGTAGGCGGCGCCGTACTCGGTGCGAGTATCGATGACCGGGAAGTCTGCCCGCCGGCAGGCGTCGAGCAGGGGGCTGAGCCCGTTCCCGCAGACAGTGCTGAGGAACTGGATCCCGCGGGCCCGGAGACCCTGGACGAGGATGTCAGCGCCGGTCACGGTTGCTCTCTCCCCGGTGCGGTGTCGGCGCTAGCTCGCGCCGGGGCCGGCCGATCCCAGCTCGGGCCGGCTGCCCTTGAGGGTCTTGTCGAAGTTGTCGCGGAAGGCGGTGATCAGTTGGGCGGCGCTGGAGTCGTAGGCGGCCTTGTCGTCCCAGGTGTCGCGCGGGCTGAGCAGGGCGTCGTCGACGCCCGGACAGGCGACCGGAATCTGCAGGCCGAAGGCCGGGTCGGTGGTGAACTCGCTCTTCGCCAGCGTGCCGTCGAGGGCGGCGCTGACCATGGCCCGGGTCTGGGCGATGGGCATGCGGTGGCCGACGCCGGGGCGTCCGCCGGTCCAGCCGGTGTTGACCAGCCAGACGTCGGGGTGGTGGCGGCGGAGGCGCTCGCCGAGCAGGTCGGCGTACTCCCCGGGATCGCGCGGCAGGAAAGGCGCGCCGAAACAGGCGCTGAAGGTGGCCTGGGGCTCGGTGACGCCGACTTCGGTGCCGGCCAGGCGGGCGGTGTAGCCGGAGAGGAAGTAGTACATGGCCTGCTGGTCGTCGAGGCGGCTGATGGGCGGGAGGACGCCGAAGGCGTCGGCGGTGAGCAGCACAGGCTACGAAAGCCGCGACGAATTGAACGCCGGTGAGCAGCATGACGTTGCGGGCGTGGCCGGCCTGGCCGGTGCCTGAAGAATTGTCGATGAACGAGATTGGATAGGCGACGCGGGTGTTCTCGGTGAGGGAGTCGTCCTCGAAATCGAGTTCACGGGTGTCGGGATCGTAGATGACGTTCTCGAGGATGGTGCCGAACCGCTCGGTCGTGGCGTAGATTTCGGGTTCGGCTGTGGCGGAGAGCTTGATCGCCTTGGCGTAGCAGCCGCCCTCCATGTTGAAGACGCCGCTGTCGCTCCAGCCGTGCTCGTCGTCGCCGACGAGGACGCGCGAAGAATCGGCGGAAAGGGTGGTCTTGCCGGTGCCGGACAGGCCGAAGAACAACGCGACGTCGTCGCGCTCGCCGTGGTTGGCGGAGCAGTGCATCGGGAACACGTCGCGGGTGGGGAGGATGTAGTTCATCGCGGTGAAGATTGACTTCTTGATTTCGCCGGCGTACTTGGTGCCGCCGATGAGGACCAGGCCGCGGGTGATGTGCAGCAGGATGAAGGCGTCGGAGTGGGTGCCGTCGACCGCGGGCTCGGCGAGGAAGTCGGGGGCGTGGACGACGGTGAAGTTGCCGATGGTGGGAACGTCGGACGATGGATCGATGTCGTCGATGAACATGTGCCGGACGAAGAGGCCGCACCAGGCGCGCTGGGTGATGACGCGGACGCCGACGCGATTGTCAGGGTCGGCCCCGGCGAAGACCTCCTGGACGAAAAGCTCCTGCCCGGCGAGGTAGGTGGTGACTTTGGCGAGCAGCGCGTCGAACTGCGCCTCGCTGATGTCCTTGTTCACCGCACCCCAGGCGACGTTCTTCTCGCTGCCCGGTTCGCGGACGGTGAACTTGTCGTTGGGGGAGCGGCCGGTGTGCTTGCCGGTGTTGGCGAGCAACGGGCCGCCGGCGGCGACTTCGGCTTCGCCGCGCCGGATGGCCTGTTCGTACAGAACTGCTGAGGAGCCGTTGCGGTGGATGACGGGGGCGTCGTCGAGGCCCAGATCGGTGAGATTGATTCCGGCGGGACCCTGGCTGGCGGGCATTAGGTGACCTTTCGAGGATGATAGGAAGGGCTTGCTGGCGTTTGTCGCCCGACCGGGTGGTGGAACAGATCGTCCACCGGTCCCCCTGCGGCGGGCAGGCAGTGATCTTAGACTATTCGCACCGCCGAGTCCGCCCCGCGAGGACGCGCCGGGAGCGGTGACGGCTACAGGAGCTTGCATGGACACGTTGATCCGGCG
>CAYYTN010000277.1:0-3799 GCA_964474495.1 uncultured Chloroflexota bacterium | reverse complement strand
GGTGCCACAGCAGATTGTCGGTCCAGCTGCGCCGCGACCCCGCAAATCCCTCGTCCGAGCGCCGAAAGAAATGCCACTCGCAGTGCAGATGATGCAGCCGCAACTCCCCTTCCCGAAGCCGCCGCTTCAGCTTGCGAATGAAGGGCCGGTAGCGGTGCGTGTGGCACACCATCAGCGTCCGCCCCGCGGCCTCGGCCAGCTCGCAGAGTTCCTCGGCCTCGGCGAATCCCAGCGCCATCGGGATTTCCAGCAGCACATGCTTGCCCGCCTCCAGCGCCGCCCGGGTCTGCTTGTAGTGGACCTGGCTGGGCGATGCCACCAGCACCGCATCGATCTCCGGCCGGGCCAGCGCTTCGGCCAGATCGGTAGTCGCCAGTTCGGCCGCACAGGTTTCCGCGAACTCCCGCGATGGGCCGATCCGCCGTCCCATCACCGCCCCGATCCGCACTCCATCGATCCCCAGCAGCGCGTCCCGATGGTGCGCCGCGATCGCGCCATAGCCGGCTATGCAGAAACGCATCGGTCCTCCCCATGCCGCTCGGCGGTCGCCGCCCCCCCGGCCCGGCCGGCCCCCACCATCTCCGCCACCGGCTACCCTACCGGTTCTCGATCCCGGGGATGCTCCGCCCCTCCTCAAGATCCAGCCGCTCGCACACGCTGATCTTTTCCGCCAGGTGCGCCAACCCCAGCGGCTCCAGGAAGCCGCGATGCCGCTCGATGAACTCCGCCTTGGCCTTCCTGTTCAGCAGCTCCTGGTTGAACTCCGCGATCTCCGCCGCCGTCCGCGGCGCCATCCGCGCCGCCACCCATCCCCACACGGCCTCGTCATCCGGCAACTCCGCCAGCGCATCCACAAACTCATCGATGTCGATCTCCAGGAAATCCGTGAGGACTTTGGAAAAACCCGTGCGAGAGAAATACTCGCCAACGGTCCCGGCCAGGTCAGCGCGACCTTTGTCGATCGCCCGCGGCAGGAACGCGATCCCGTGCAACTCCGCGTGCGTGCTCCGGGGATACTCTTTTGTCAGGTCCATACTCACTCCCGTTTCCCTAGCGATTCTCGTCCCACTCCAGCCGTTCGAACATCGTCAGGATCTCGGCCAGGTGCTCAATGCCAATGCCGGCAAGGTAGTTTTGGTGCCACTCGATCTGCTCTGGGGTCTGCGCCCTTCGCTCAATCACCTCCCGGTTGTACCGGGCGATCTCCAGGTTGCTCGGCAGCGCGGTGTTTTCGGCGATCCAGGTCCGAATGTCCTCGTCGGTCGGGTTCTCGCGCAGCGCCTCGAACAGTTGCTCCGGCGTGATCCCCAGCAGATCCAACCCCGGGGCCGACTGCCCGTGGCGAAACAGGTACTCGCCCTCCGTTCCCGCCAGTTCGGCCCGGGCCTTATCGATCGTGCGCGGCAGGAAAACCATGTTGAGCATGCGCTCGTAGGGGCTACGCGGCACCCCGGTGGTCAGGTCGTTCCCCGTCTCCGGCGGCTCGGTCTCGCGCCGGTCGTTCCACTCCAGCCGCTCCATCGAAGTCATAACCTCGCCCAGCGCGTCCAGGTCCTCCGTGATGCCGATCTCCTCAAGGTACTCACGGTGCCGGCGACGCGAGGCTTCTCCCTCCGGGCGGCGCTCAATCATCGACCTGTTGAATGTCGCGATCTCAAGATCCGTCCGCGGCGTCATCCGCGCCTCTATCCAGCCCCAGGCCGCGGCGTCATCGGCAAGCTCCGGCATCGCCGCCAGCAGCTCGTCCGCGTCGATCCCCAGGTATTCCAGCACCGTCGCCGAGGTCCCCACCCGCCAGTGGTACCCGCCCAGCGCGCCCGCCACTTCCGCCCGGACCTTATCCAACGTCCGCGGGACGAACACGATATGTCCGAGTTTCGCGTAGGGGCTGCGCGGCGCCTTCGTCGTCAGGTCCATCCGGCCAACCTTTCTGCCGGGGTCCGTCGGCGGCCCGACGATCTCCGCGGCATTTCAGAGCAGATGCGGTGCTGCGTATCCTAGCTGCCGGCCGGACGGCGCACCATTCAGACCGTCCGCAACCGTCCGTTCACAGCCATTCGGAAAGAAGGGCGTGGTTTGGGAAGCTAGGCAACTTCCCGTCGGGCTCCGCAAACCCTAGAATCCGCGAGCGAAGGGAACTGGACGGCGGCGCGAAACCGGTGAAACGCGACATCCGGCAGCGGTATGTCGGGGAGATCGAAGCAGATGGCGCAGAAGATCAGCCACGAAGGGCTCACCCTTGACGCCGAGTTCATCAACCCGTTCATTCGGGCCATTCAGGATGTGCTCCAGAAGGAAACCCACTCGAAGGTTCTCCGGACCAGCAAGCCTTCCCTGACTGAGGGGGGGGCGCTGGCCCACGAGATCACCTCCGTCATCGGACTCATCGGCGAGATCTCCGGATTCTTCCTGATCTCCGTTTCCGCCGACTACGCCTCTTCATTCTTCCGCGAAGTTGTGGGCGTCGACGCCACCGAGATTGACGAGGTCGTCCTCAGCGGCATCGCCGAGCTTTCGAACACCATCGCCGGCCAGGCCGCCATTGCCCTCGAAGGAATTGGCCTGACCGTGGACATCTCCCCGCCGTTGCTGATCAAAGGCAACGGCGCCAGCCTCTCCACCCTCGATCTCCCGCGCGCATCCGCCCCCCTCCAGACCGACCTCGGCGACCTGGTGATGGAAGTCGCCGTCATCCGGTCCGCCGCCTAGGCCCACCCGCGGCTACCGAACGCGTGCCCGGCGCCGGATGGAGAGCCGCATGAGCCCGGAGCCCATCGATCTCCTGCGCGAAGGGCTCGGCGAGCGCCTGGGCCGGCAGATCGGATTTGTCGCCGAGATCGGCCGCCTCCGCACCGTGTTGCGCACCGCCCTGGTCGACGACGGGCTGAGCCGCGAGAACGATGCCGAGCACTCCTGGCACGTCGCCCTCATGGCCGCCACCCTGTCCGAGTACTCCGACCGCCCCATCGACATCGGTCGCGTCATCCGGATGCTCCTCGTCCACGACCTCGTCGAGATCGACGCCGGCGATGTCATGATCTACGACGAGGCCGGCCGCCAGGGGCAGGTCGCGCGCGAACTCGCCGCCGCCGAACGCATCTTCAACCTTCTGCCCTCCGACCAGGCCGCCGAGTTCCGCGCCCTCTGGGACGAATTCGAAGCCCTGCAAACCGCTGAATCGGTCTTCGCCAAAGCCATCGATCGCATGCAGCCGATGCTGCTCAACTACCTCGGCCGGGGCGCCGCCTGGCGCGAACACGGCATCACCGCCGACCAGGTCCGCCGAATCAACCGGCCCATCGCCGACGGCGCACCGGGCCTCTGGGATTTCGCCCGCCGCCTCATCGACGATGCCGTCCGCCGCGGCCGGCTACCCGAGTAGCCCTCCGCCCGCGACTCGACAGAGACCGCCCTCAGTCCTCCGCCGGTGTCTCTTCCTCGTCGCCGGCCGCCGGCTCCTCCGCCTCCGCCGCACCTCCATCCGCCACGAACTCCTGTGCCAGCCGCGTTGCCGTCGCTACATCCTTCTGGTCCAGTTCTCCGTCCAGCACCAGCCCCAGCAGGTAGTCCTTGATCGGCTTGATCCAGGGGCCGGGTTCGCGATCGAAGAGCTCCATCAACCGCGTGCCGTCCAGCGGGCTGTCCATCCTCGCCACGTCCGCCTGTCCGGCCAGCAGTTCGCAGCGCGCCTCCAGTTCCGCCACCCGTTTCAGTCCGTTCGCGACCCGCTTCGCGTGGTAGCTGGTGATGTCCGCCCGCGAAAGTGCCAGCAACTGCGGGCGCAGTTCCCCCACCTCGC
>CAYYTN010000276.1:0-3812 GCA_964474495.1 uncultured Chloroflexota bacterium | reverse complement strand
GGGCCGGGTCCCGGCGATCGGCCGCGTCCGCACCCGCCGCCCCTCGGCCTGCACCAGCATCTCCGGCGACGCCCCCACCACCTGCAAGTCCTGCAGGTCCAGGTAGAACATGTACGGCGACGGATTCACCGTCCGCAGGAAGCGGTACACCGTAAACGCCGACACCTTGAGTTTGCGCGCGATCCGCAGCGACAGCACCACCTGGATGATGTCCCCGTCGGTGATGTATTGCTTCGCCCGCCGGACCGCCGCCTCAAAGTCCTCCTGGGTCCGGTTAAGCCCCGGGGTGATGCCGTCCGGCGGCGGCGTCGCGGGGATCGGCGTCGGCGCCGGCAGCGGCCCGGCCAGCCTTCGGGCCAGGCGCTCGATCCGCGCTTCCGCGGCCGCGTAGTCGGCCTCCGGATCACCGGTGCCGACCGCGTGCGCGACCAGCTTCATGCTGTGGGTCAGGTGATCGAAAACCACCAGCGTATCCACAAACATCAGGCACAGATCGGGCAACTGCAAATCGTCCTCGGCCGGCAGTGGCAGCTCCTCAAAATAGCGCACCGCCTCGTAGCCGATGTACCCCACCGCCCCGCCCTGGAACCGCGGCAGCTCCGGCAGGTCAACCACGCTGCGCCGGGCCAGTTCGCGATCGATGATCGCCATCGGGTCCGTAAATGGCTCCTCGCGCTCGTGGCCGTTCTCCAGGAACCGGGCGATCCCGTCGCGCATCGTGACCACCATGTAGGGATCGCCGCCCAGGAAGCTGAATCGTCCCAGCCGTTCGCTGGACTCGATGCTCTCCAGCAGGAACGACGGCGACTCGCCGGCCAGTTTCAGGTATGCGGAAACGGGCGTCTCCAGGTCCGCCAGCACCTCGCGGTACAGCGGCACCGAGCGGCCCTCACGCAGCCAGCCCAGCGCGCGATCGCGTTCGGGTTGGACCGGTGCCAGGGTGGTGAATTCGATTCCCATCGCCTTCGCTTCCTTCGGGGCCGGGGCCGCGAAATACAAAAACCGCTCGTCCGGGGACGAGCGGTTCAACCTCTCGCGGTGCCACCCCGATTGAGCGCGAAGGCGCTCCACTCCACGGATACGGGGATCGCAGACCGATCTCGATATCCTGCCCGGATCACGGCGGGCAACCGTCGGCGCCTACTCGGACAAGCCTTTCGGGCCGCGGCTCCGGGGTCCATTCGCGCTCGGGTCTCGCCGCCGGCCTTACACCATCGCCGGCTCGCTGGGGGCGCTCTCCGAACGGTACTAGTCCCGTTCACAGCCTTTGCCAATCACGAGGCTAGGTCAGGGTCTCGACGAGTGTCAAGGATTATCCGGGTATATAGATAGAGGGCTCAGATCTTGCACCCCCCCTCCCCGCCACCCCGGCGAATCGACCTGGCGTGCCCTCCCGACCACCCGGTATGGCCGACCCGTTCCCCACAGGTCGGCCGCCAAGTTCTCCTCGATTGTGGCTGGCGAGGTGATCCGTCGGCGTGGCGTTCAGGTCAGCTGGGCCATCGGGCCAAACCACTTCAGATCATCGCTTCGGGTGGGTATGTCGTCGGATTGGGCTATCGAACTGCGTTCGCCACCAGGCGAATCAGTCCCCTCTGTCCCCCTGCGAAGCGTCCGCTACCTCAATTGCGAATCCCGCTTGTCCACGCGCATCCCGGACGGATATTTCGGCTGATTCGAATACCGTCAGCATTACCTGGTCCCTCATATCAAGTTCCCACTGCCGGCTCGGACGAGGGTCTGCTTCGGAGTTCCAAGCGTCCTGATACTGTCGGACCAACCGGTGCCGTTCCGCCGATTCTAGATCGCGTATCACCGGATAAACACCGAACTCGCTGGTCTCCGGTTGATACTCAAGAAGGCGGGCGAACCGCTGGAGATCGACCACGTACGCCTTCGGAGTCTTCTCGTTTACGATCCTGAGTATCGGGATTCCGCCGAGAAAGCCGGGTACACGATGGTGTTGAAGGTCATTGGAGAGACTGTGCCGGCCCAATTGACTAAGGCCGATGTCGACCATTACGTCTGTGTTGAACATGCCGTCCAGCACGATCACGGATGGTCTCAACCCCTGAGACACGCGCATCACGTTCGTGCGGATCGAATCCCACTCATGAACCGATTTCGACGCTGTGGGCAGATCGTCGATCGCGTCGGAGAATCGCCGTAGTCGGTAGTCGGCCATCGCCCACGCCAGCTCCCAGGTCGAGTAGGGAGCCCATCCGCGATCATCCGTGAAGGGTTTCCGCAAGAGCAGACGGTTTACGCCGTACATGGCGCTTTTGTTTTCTTCGCCGACGTACTCATAGGCGCCCACGAGCTCAAATATCGGGCGGAGGATTTCCGCCTGACGACGTTTCTTCTCGAAGTCTTCGCGAAACGCTTGTATTCGGTGCCGAGATAGGGGCGTGCTGCGAGCCATCTCAGCTCGTCTCAGTTCTGATCTGGTCGTCGTGTTCTTCGATTGGCGCAGGGAGTCGACGCGTGGCGTCATCTGCGGGAAGTGCCTGGAAATCCAATACCGGCGGCGGTCCGTGACGATATCCTTCACTGAACTGCTGCTGCTCCGCAAGCTTGAGGTCGAGTTCCTCCCGCAGCCGACTCATTCGCGCCTCGTCAGGTGTGTTGGCAATGCGATCTCTAATGAGTCGGGCCTCGTTGTCATATTGCTCCATTACGAACCTGTACCCGACTTGTCTCGCGGCATCACCTCTAGAACGAGTTGATTTCGACCAAATGAACAGATCCTTGATCGCGTCGAAAAAGCCCACTAGCCGGCCGCCAATAGCAGGGCAACCGGAGCCGGTCTCGAAATGAGTCTGCCCTCGCCCATTGTCCCGCTGACCTAATCTGCTGTAGTGATTTTGATTCTCTTCATCATTGAGATTTGTTCGTCATGCCAAGAGCCGTCGTACTCGATAGCAAGCTCCACGCGCTTGGTTGTAGTGTTTTCTGCAGCCATCTGGAGAGTCAGAACGTATTCTCCGGGGTCAACGAGGTAGTCGAACGTATTCGACTTAACCATCAGGTCGAAACTCATCAACCCCGACGACGTCTTCTCCGAGTCCTCCTTGCGACTCTCAATTCTGTGCCGCCAACGGTCAGACGGGCGCATAACGTGGAACAGATCGCAGTGTCGATAGATGTTTTTCGGGAGAAGTGGCCAGTGGATGGTGCCGTTCGTGTTTGACCACTGCAGGTTCATCGGCATTGAGGCGGCGACAATCCTTCGTGAGCCGTCACTCGTGAGCCGTTCAAGCTTGCTCGCCACCACTTCGACGTTCCTTGCCGAGCCTCGCCCCTCGTTGCCAACTTGGATCCGAAAGTAGTAGGCGTCCACGAGAGCCACAGAACCATCACGCGAGCGGCCTCGAAGAGGGATCTTGACTGCATCGGGAGCCTCCACGGAGACGCGAATTGACAGCTTCGGACGGAGGAGTAGATCAAGTACAACCTCTCTGAAAACCGCGAGAATCGCCACTAGGACTGTACCTATGGCTGCGACCCAGGCAGCGATCTCTTGGGAAAGACTCAAGATGCCTACCGTTGGCTCAGAGAGCCGCGATGGTAAGTCAATGTGTTCTTCACGATTGGAGTCCTACTAATTTGGCCTAGCTGAATTCTGAATCTGTGTACTGGCCTGCGTCCCGAGGCCGCGAAGGGCCTAGCTAAATACAAGACCCGCCCCTGCATGGTGTCAATGCTGTCGGCTCCGCAACGTCGGAGGTGTGCTGTCGTCCGCCTGCAACCCTACGACTCACATCCGACCCCATCCTTATCCCCGTCGAAGCGATGCGGGTCGGGTGGCAACA
>CAYYTN010000275.1:0-3815 GCA_964474495.1 uncultured Chloroflexota bacterium | reverse complement strand
ACCTTCGGCGCCGTCCTCGCCGACGGCTCTGACGTAATCACCGTCACCCGGCCCGAGCGCGGCATCGCCGTCAAGCTTGACGACTACCTCTCCGGGCTGCTCCGCACCAACGGCGTCTTCGACGCCCGCGAGGACCGCGCCAAGCGCGAGATTGACGATATCGACGACCAGATCGCCCGCCTCGATGACATGCTCGACGACGAGGAACGCTCGCTGATCCTCCAATTCAGCCGCCTGGAGGCCACCATCTCACGCCTGCAGGGACAGCAAAGCTCGCTGGCCGGGCTCCTGGGCGGCATGGGTGGCTAAGGTCATGACTAGTCCCGACGCCACCGCCCTCCTCGACGAACTGCTCCAGTCGACCAAACGCCTCTACCAGGCGGTCGCCGAGGATCGCCACGCCGATACCAACCGCGCCCTGAACCAGCGCGATGGCCTGATCGAACAGCTTGCCCGCGCGCTCCCGGACGCCAGCGCCACCCAGATCCAGCACGCCCGAAATTTCGCCCGGTCGACCAGCCAGCTTGAGGCGCAGATCGAAGACCTGTTGCAGACCCGCCTCGATTCCACCGGCGATCGGGTCGACACCGTCAAGCGCGGCGTGCGCATGCTCCACGGTTACTCTCCCGGCCGGCGTCCGCGCACCGGCGGCCGCGTTCTCAACCAACAGGCATAGAATCGGAAGGGCACCCGGAACCAACGTGCGACAGCCAGTGACCAAATCACCCTACGACGCCTATCGCCATGTCCAGGCCAACACCGGCAGCGGGGCCGACCTGGTCCTGATGCTGTTCCGGGGCGCCCTGCGCTTCCTGGACCGAGCCCAGGCCAATATCGAGGGTGGCAACGTTCAGGATGCGCACAACGCGCTGGTCCGCGCTCAGGACATCATCTCCGAACTCAACACCACCCTCGATCACGAGCGTGGCAGCGACCTGGCTTCGGGTCTCGAGAGCATCTACACCTACGCCATCGAGCGCCTGATCGAAGCCAACCTGCGCAAGCAAATCGAACCCGTGCAGGAAGTCCGCCGCCTCGTCGCCGAGCTCGCCACCGCCTGGGAAGATGCGATCAACACTTCCCGAGCCCGACCCGAGCCACTCGACCTCAGCGAGTAGCCCCGGTCCCGATCGGGCCCCATTTTCCCATCTCTGGAAGTGGCGTTACTTTGAGTGGCGTCGAACTATGCCACTATTCCCCGGCAGCCACCCTCAGCGCGCTCGCACTATTTCAATGACAGGGAAGCCGAGCCGGACATGACCGAGACCAACGCCGAGGCCGTTTCAACAATCAACGACGCCGCCGAGAACGAAGAAGAAGAGCGTCATCTTGAGACCATCGCCGTCCTTGGCGCCGGCGGCGAACTCTACGGCATCACGGCCGAACGACTCAGCGAAATCACCGAGGTCCCCAATTCGCCGGACTTTGTCGAGGGCGTCGTGAACCTCCGCGGTCTCATCGTGCCGGTCGTCGATCTGCGCCGCCACCTGCAGCATCCGTTTGAGGAGCTGAACTCGCGCGGCCGCATCGTCGTGATCGAGGTTCAGAGTGAGGCCGGGGACAACTCCATCGGGCTCATCGTCGATTCGGTCGAGGAGGTCCGCATCATCGACCAGGATCTCGTGGACAACGAAACCGAAGTCGTCTCGAAGATAGGCACCGACTTCCTGCGCGGCGTCGTCAAGCTCGAAGACTCCCTGATCGTGCTGCTCGACATCGACGCCATCTTCGCCAACACGACCTGGCCGTCCGGCTCTATCCCCGGCCGGTCGTAGGCTGGTCCGGCCCGACGCCGCCGGCTCTGCGTCACCCCCGTCCTTGCGCCCACAAGCCTCCGGCCCGACGCCACCGGCTTTGCGTCACCCCGTCCTTGCGCCCACCCGGCCCAAAGCCAGCCCGGCCCTAAGCCAGCCCCTTTTCCAGCAGCGCCGGCAGGTTGCGTGACAGCGCCGCGTCTACCTGCACAATCGCCCGCTCCACCGCCCCCGGGTGTGATCGCCCGTGCCCGATGAACACCAGCCCGTTCACTCCCAGCAGCGGTGCTCCGCCCCACTCGGCATAGTCAAAGGACGCCCGTATCTCCCCCAGCGCCGGCCGCAGCATCAATCCCCCCAACCGTCCCCGGTTGGATGACGTGGCCGCCGAACGCAGTAGGCGGAACGCCAGGTCGCCGGTCCCTTCCATCACCTTGATCGCCACGTTCCCGGTGAATCCGTCGCACACCACCACATCGGCGGCCCCGGTGAGCAGATCGACCCCCTCCACGTTCCCGACGAAGTTCAACTCGGTCTCGCGCAGGAGCGCGTGGGCCGCCAGCGTCAGTTGATTCCCCTTCACGTCCTCGGCGCCCACGTTCAACAGGGCCACCCGCGGACGCTCGATCCCGTGCATCACCTCCATAAAGAGCGATCCCATGATCCCGAATTGCATCAAGTTCTGGGGCACGCAGTCGGTGTTGGCGCCGATGTCCAGCAGCAGCGTCCCGGCGCGTTTGCCCGGCAGCAGACCTGCCAGGGGCGGCCGGTCCACACCGGGCGCCCGCCCGACCACCAGCACCCCGGCCGCCATCGTCGCGCCGCTGTTCCCCATGGAGATCACGGCCTCGGCCTGGCCATCGCGGACCAGCTTCGCGGCCACGCGGATCGACGAGTCCTGCTTCTGCCGGATCCCGACCGCCGGGGCCTCGTCCATGCCGACGACTTCGCTGGCGTGCTCGATGCGTAGCCCCTCCTCCTCCGCCCCCAACTTCCGCAGCTCGGCCTCCAGGCGGTCTCGGTCGCCCACCAGGATCGTCCGGACGCCGTACCCGCGCAGGGCCTCGACGGCGCCGGCCACCGTCGCCGCCGGCGCGTGGTCGCCGCCCATTGCGTCCAGCGCGATACGCTCGCCCGGGTCACTCATTCCGGCCGTTCCCCTCCGGTCTGTCCGTCTGCCCTACACGTCCAGATTCCGCACGTTACGTGCGTGGGTCATTATGTAGTGGCGACGATCGGCCACGTCGTTGCCGAGCAGGGTCGTGATCAGCCGGTCCGCGACTTCCTCGTCTTCCATCACCACCTGCAGCAACGTCCGCGTCTCCGGATCCATGGTCGTCTCCCACAACTGGTTCGCGTTCATTTCGCCGAGTCCCTTGTAGCGCTGCACATGATAGTTCCCGGACATCCCGGCCAGCAGCTTGCCTCGCTCTTCTTCGGAGTAGGCGTAGACGCGCTTCTTTCCGCGGCTGATCCCGTATAGCGGCGGCAGCGCGATGTACAGGTTGCCCCGTTCCACCAGCTCGCGCATGTACCGGAAGAAGAACGTCAGCAGCAGCGCTCGAATGTGCGATCCGTCGACGTCGGCGTCGGTCATGATGATGACCCGGCCGTAGCGCAGCTTCGACACGTCGAAGATGTCGCCGATGCCGGTCCCGACCGCCGTGGTCAGGTCGCGCAGGGCGGCGTTGCCGAGCATCTTGTCGAGGCGGGCCTTTTCCACGTTCAGAATCTTGCCCCTGAGCGGCAGGATCGCCTGGTTGCGCCGGTTGCGTCCCTGCTTGGCGTTGCCGCCGGCGGAGTCGCCTTCGACGATGAACAGCTCGGACTTGTCGGGGTCAGTCTCCTGGCAGTCGGCCAGCTTGCCGGATAGCGCCATGCCGTCCAGCGCCCCTTTGCGCACCACCAGGTCGCGGGCGCGCTGCGCCGCCAGCCGCGCCCGGCTGGCCACCAGGCACTTCTCGACGATCCGCCGCCCTTCGGTCGGGTTCTCGTGCAGGAACTCGGAAAGCTGCCGGGCCACCACCGACTGCACCTGCCCGGCGACTTCGGGGTTGTTCA
>CAYYTN010000274.1:0-3838 GCA_964474495.1 uncultured Chloroflexota bacterium | reverse complement strand
CCCGCTCCACCCAGCACCCGCGCCACGATCTCCCCGTAGCTCTCCTGCGGGCACAAGAAAACCTGCCAGTGCCCGAGCCCCGGGTTGCGCACCCCCACCCGCTCCCGCTTCGCCCGCCGGAACAGTTCAAAATCCACTCCCGTCCAAACTTCCTGCAAGCCGGTCCCTCACCTGAAATAAAATGGACCCATGAACCCCCCGTTCCCACATGGCAAATCATGTCCTCCGAACTGATCGACGGCAAACTCTCCACCCTCCCCGCCTCCCCCGGCGTCTACCTCATGCACGACGCCGCCGGCGACATCATCTACATCGGTAAGGCCCTTTCCCTGCGCAGCCGCGTCCGTTCCTACTTCGGCAGTCCCAAAGGATTCGACCCCAAGACCCGTCGCCTCGTCGCCCGCATCACCGACTTCGATTTCATCCTCACCGACACCGAAGTCGAAGCCCTGATTCTCGAAAACAACCTCATCAAGCGCCACCAACCGCGCTACAACGTCATCCTCCGCGACGACAAGCAGTACCTCTATCTCAAGGTCACCACCGCCGAAACCTACCCCCGCGTCCTCACCACCCGCCGCGTCATCCGCGACGGCTCCCGCTACTTCGGCCCCTACCCGCGCGCCAAGGATCTGCGCCAGATACTCAAGCTCCTCAACCGCATCTTTCCCTACCGCACCTGCGCCCTCGACATGGACAAGGTCTACGACCGCGCCTGCCTCAAGTACGACATCGGCCGCTGCAACGCCCCCTGCATCCGCGCCGTCTCCCCCGAGGACTACCGCCTCGTCATCGACCAGACCATCGCCTTCCTCGACGGCCACCACGAACCCATCGTCACCGCCCTCGAAACCGCCATGCGGCGCGCCTCCGCCGACCAGCGCTACGAAGCCGCCGCCGGTTTCCGCGACCGCCTCCGCGCCATCCGCCGAGCAGAAGGTCATGGACCCCGACCGGCGCGACCAGGACGTCATCGGCATCGCCCGCGAAGGCCGCGAAGCCATCGGCCAGGTCCTCACCATCCGCAACGGCAAGCTCATCGGCCGCAACTCCTTCCGCCTCACCGCCGCCGGCGACGAGCCCCTCGGCGAGCTGGTTTCCGAGTTCGTCCGCGAGTACTACGGCCGCTCCGAGCAGGTGCCGAAGCAGGTCCTCCTGCCCGCCGCGATCGACGACCTCGACGTCGTGTCCGAGTGGCTCAACACCATGCGCAAAGACAAGGTCGAAGTCCGCGCGCCGCAGCGCGGCAGCCTGCGCCGGCTGGTCAAGCTCGCCGAAGCCAACGCCCACGACACCCTCGAAATGGAGCGCAAGGCCTTCCTCAACAGCGAGCGCCGCCTGCGCCACGCCCTGCGGCAGATCGGCGAGGCCCTCGAATTACGTCGCCTGCCCCGCCGCATCGAGTGCTACGACGTTTCCCACATCCAAGGCACCCTCACCGTCGCCTCCATGGTCGTCTTCGAAGACGGCGTCGCCAAGAAAGGCAAGTACCGCCGCTTCAAGATTCGCGGCGAGCAGGGCAACGACGACTTCGCCTCCATGCGCGAAGTCATCGGCCGGCGTTTCAAGCGCATGCGCGAGCGCGAAGAGGACGGTGGCGGCATCGAGTCCGACGTCGCCGGGCTCCAGCCGATCGACCTGGCCGGCTTCGACGAATCCGCCCCGCTCCCCGCCGCCGCCGAGCCCACCGCTGGCTCCAGCAAAGAGTGGCTCACCGTCCCCGACCTGGTGCTCATCGACGGCGGCAAAGGCCAGCTTTCGTCGGCCCTGGCCGCCATGCAGGAGCAGGGCGCCGCCGATGTCCCGGTCATTGCCATCGCCAAGAAGCGCGAAGAGATCTTCATGCCGGGCCGGTCCGCGCCGGTCCTCCTGCCCGCCGCCTCCGACGGCCTCCACCTCCTGCAGCGCCTCCGCGATGAAGCCCACCGATTTGCCGTCAGCTTCCACATCAAGCTGCGGACTAAGAAGGGCCGCCGTTCGATTCTTGATGAGATTCCCGGCATCGGCCCGGCCCGCAAGCGCGCCCTCATGCGCAAGTACGGCAGCGTCGCCCGTATCCGCGCCGCCGACCTCGACGAACTCGCCGCGCTACCAGGAATGACTCGTCCCACCGCTTCCGCCCTAAAAGAAGCGCTCTAACCGAGATTTCCCCCCGAAATCCCAAATCCGCCTCAGGTTCTGCCGCCTACCGCCATCCCAAGCACTCGTTATCCAGAGCCGGCGTTAAGATCGAAGCGGCCCGGTGGGATAGACATCCACAGGCGGGAGCCGGCATCGCTTCGACATTCCTGCACACGCTCAATCGGCTTTTCGGGTCGCCCCGCGCCTGGCTGATCTTCTATGCGGTGGTGGCACTCCTCGTCCTTGCTCGATACACGGTCTTGCAGCCCTCCAAGCTACCCCTCCCGGAACGCGCCTCCGCCTATCTCAGGGCCGTGGCCTTCGGATCCGACCCTGAATCTCGGGCGATTCCTACACCTGGGCAAGACTCTGCGGACCCAGATCGCCTTTCGAAATGGACCACTGACATCAGGATTCTGATCAGCGGGCAGACGACCATTCGCGACCTGGCCACCTTCAAGGCTGTGATACAGGATCTCGATGAACTCATTGAGCCGATCTCGGTAACACGGGCCTGGACAGAGGATGAGGCCAACGTGATCGTGCGGTTGATACCGCGAGAATCCTTCGTCGAGTTCGCGCCAATCCCCGACGAACTGGGTATCGCGGGATACGCTTTGTTCCGCATAGTGGAGGGGGCCATCGTCGAGGCGTCAATTCTCGTTGATTCAGGCCTCTCAGACGGCGATCGGCAGGACACGATACGGGAGGAAATCACGCAGATCACCGGATTGCCTCACGATTCCTTGGAGTACTCCGATAGCGTGTTCTATCAGGGCGGCAACGAAGTACTGGAATTCACTGAATTGGACGAGGCGGTAATTCGCCTTCTCTACGACCCCCGGGTCAAGCCCGGCATGACCATCGAAGACCTCGACCGCCTCGGCCTGTGAAACCAATCGTCACCCCCTTGCCCGACCGCCGCCCGCCCGAGCCCTTCCGTATCCCGGTCAACTTCTGGCTCGTGCTGATCCTCCTCGCCGAAATGTCCGCCATCGTCTACCTCTTCCTCCTGCCGCCCCCGTTCGACGGATCCTTCACCCTCGAAGAGGTCAACTACTTCAAAGAATCCACCTTCGCCGCCGGCCGGGTCGCCGATCTTGACGAAGAAGACCGCCGGTATCTCGGGCGCGGATTCAGCACCGTCCACAAGTGGACCGACCCCATAGCCATCGCCGTCGTTGGCGGAGGCGACCTTGGCGACCTGCGCGAAGTCCGCAACATCGCCAAGGAACTCGACCAACTCCTGCCCATCGAGGTCGACCTCGTCGACGATCACCGCGAAGCCAACCTCACCGTCCGTTTCATCCCCCGCGCCCGCTTCATCGGCCAGCGACCGGACGACGAAGAGCGCGAACTCGGCTTCATGGCTCCGCGCAACAGCGGCCCCATCTTGCTCGGCGCCACCGTCTACGTCGACTCCGACCAGTCCCCATCCTTCCGCCGTGTCATCGTCCGCCACGAGTTGATGCACGCCCTTGGTTTCCCGGTGCACACCCTTTGGGAGCGCAACAGCACCCTCTTTGTTGGCCCCGAGGACGGGGTCAACTACCCGGACGAGTTCGTACTCATTGACAAAGCCATCATCCGCATCCTTTACGACAGCCGCGTCAAACCCGGCATGACCCTCGACCAGATCGAAGAGCTGGGCCTGTAGGTCGTGACGCAAAAGTGCCGGGGCCTACGGGCGACCCCGGCACTTCCGATTATCCGATTC
>CAYYTN010000273.1:3075-3853 GCA_964474495.1 uncultured Chloroflexota bacterium | reverse complement strand
CGGCCGTTCTCGATGTTCGATTTCGCGCCGACCGGGGCGGCGGTGTTCGTCGCGGGGATCCTGTACATGATCACGATCGGCCGGCGGTTGATGCCGGAACGCAAGATGCCGGACGTGATGAGCGAACTGGAGCAGACGCGGCAGTTCCTGGGCGAGGTGCTGGTGTCAGCGGAGTCCGGGGCGGTGGGGAAGACGCTGATCGAACTGGGCTGGCGGGCGCGGTTTGATGTTTCGGTGCTGGAGATCACGCGCCGCGGGCGGCGGAATCGATTCCCGTCGGCGAATGATGAGATCTACATCGGGGACATGCTGCTGGTGGACGGTGAGCGGGACGAAATCGTGCGGATGGTGGCGGCGGAGGGGATGGAGTTCGCGGCGGAGGCGGGGGTGCGGGACACGCTGGTCGAGAGTGAGGACGCGGCACTGGTGGAGTTGGTGGCGGGACCGGCGTTCGGGGAGGGCGGGAAGTCGGTGGCGGATTTGCAGTTTCGGCTGCGGTTTGGCGGCCTGGTGCTGGGCATCTGGCGGCAGGGGAGCCCGGTGCGCCGGATGCTGAGTCGGGTGCGGATTCGGACGGGGGATGTGTTGCTGGTGCGGATTCCGGTGGAGCGGGCGCCGGAGCTGGCGGAGTCGCACGAATTCATCGTGCTGGAACAGCGTTCGCGGGCGGTGCGCTCGCAGCCGCGGATGCTAGTGGCGGTGGCGATTCTGGCGGCGGTGATCGGGCTGGCGGCGACGGGCACGGCGCACATCTCGGTGGCGGGGACGCTGGGGGTGG
>CAYYTN010000273.1:0-2939 GCA_964474495.1 uncultured Chloroflexota bacterium | reverse complement strand
GGCGGGGCTGGCGGGGGGGGTGGCGCGGGAGGTGGTGCGATTGCTGGAGCCGGGCGGGCAGTTGACGCTG
This sequence comes from uncultured Chloroflexota bacterium, assembly GCA_964474495.1. Lineage (GTDB taxonomy): Bacteria > Chloroflexota > UBA11872 > UBA11872 > VXNJ01 > JASLPR01. The sequence continues at coordinate 2,869 of CAYYTN010000273.1, read as the reverse complement.
CTGGCGGGACTGTTTCTGCTGACGGCCTTGATGACCCAGATCATGTCGAACGCGGCGGCGGTGGTGCTGGTGGCGCCGCTGGCGCTACAGATCGCGGCGACGACCGGGATGTCGCCGCACGCGGTGATGATGATCGTGGCGATCTCCGGATCGACGGCGTTCCTGACCCCGATCGGCCACCAGGCAAATGTGCTGGTCTACAACACTGCCGGGTACCGATTCTTCGACTTCGTCCGGGTCGGCGGGCCGCTGACGCTGCTGATTATGGGCGTCTCGCTGGTGGTGGTGCCGATCGTCTGGCCGCTGTAGGGCCGGGGATCAGCGGGCCGCGAAGTAGCGCCGCAGCGGCTCCCAGTAGTGTTCCTTCCAGCCTTCGTCGAACTCCGCGATCATCGACTCGGGCACGATCGTGTGCCGCATCGTAAGGCGGGTTCCGTGCTGGATGGACTCAAGTCGGAACTCTAGTCGCGAGTAGTCGTAGCCGTCGGGCCAGTCGGAGGTGCGCCAGGTCTGCACGATCCGGTCGGGGCGATCCAGTTCGAGGTACTCGCCTTCGATGTAGTCGCCGCCGGCGGTCATTTTGCCGCCCACCCGGGCGTCGGAGGTAGCCGAGTGGCCGGTGAACTCGGCGTGCAACTCGGCGACGATGAGGGCGTCCCAGACGGCTTCCGGCGGGGCGGCAAAGTCCTCGATCTGCTCGATCGAGTCGATTGGCAGTGGATCGTTCGTCGCCATCTGGATCTCCTTCAGGTTTGCCCTTGTGCAGTGGTGGGAGCCAGGCCCGCGAATCGTCACCGCCGTCGTCATCGGAGCCTACGGAATTGTCGCGGCGAACGTCGAGATGAATCAGATCTGGGTGGTCACGGCGGAGAGCGGCTCCTCCCCGTTGAGCACGCGGGCGGCCTCGGCGGCGGTCTCGCGGCGCAGGGCCTCGATGGAGGTCTGGGAGTAGAAGCCGGAGTGGGGGGTGAAGATCAGGTTGGGGGCCCGGCGCAGGGGGGAGTCGGCGGGCATGGGCTCGGGATCGAAGACGTCGAGGGCGGCGCCGGCGATGTCGCCGGTTTCGAGGGCGGTGCAGAGGGCGTCGCTGTCGACAAGGCCGCCGCGGGCGGTGTTGATGAGGTAGGCGGTGGGCTTCATGAGGGCCAGCTCGCGGGCGCCGATGAGGTGATGGGTCTCGGCGCGCAGCGGGGTGTGCACGGAGACGTAGTCGGATTGCTCGAGGAGCTGGTCAAGTTCAACGCGGGTGATGCCGGCGGCGGCAAAGGCGGATTCGGGGGCGCGGGGGGAGTAGGCGACGAGGTTGAGTCCAAAGGGGCGGGCGCGCTCGGCGACGGCGGTGGCGATGGCGCCGAGGCCGATGAAGCCGAGGGTGAGGCCGTGGTTGCGCCGGGTGGAGCCGGAGACGCCGACGGCGTCCCACTGCCCGCTCCGTACGGAGTCGTTGAGCTTGACGATGGCGCGGTTGCAGGCGAGCAGGAGAGCCATGGTGTGGTCGGCGACTTCGCCGATATAGAACCCGGTGACGTTGCAGCAAATGATGCCGCGCGCGACGGCGGCGGGGATGTCGATGGTGTCCATGCCGGTGCCGTAGCGGACGATGACGCGGCACTGCTGCAAGCTGTCGAGGACGCGGGCGGTGAGTGGGGCGTACTGGAAGAGGAGGGCGTCGGCGTCGGCGCACCGGGCGATGAGTTCGTCTTCGCTCTTGCACTGCTCGACGATGACTTCGGCGCCAACCGGGATGAGCTCGGCTTCTTCGATCGTCGGCGGCATCTCGAAATCGCACTCGGTGATGACGACGCGGAATTTCGCCATGGTTCTCCAACCTCCCCCGGTTGCCTGGTCTGTGCCGCCGGCCCGGGCAACACGCCGCAGTTTACCCGGCGGGCGGTGGGGAGTCGTGCCGGTGGCGGAGCCGGGCGACCTGCTCAGCGAGCTATGCTACGCGGGCCGACTCCGCGGCCGGGGCCACCCGGAACGGGCCGGGGGACACGGGACTAGCGCCCGATCGACGAGCGGAGCGTCGAGCGAGGCCTGACCGCGACGGAAGGGTAGATCGGGTGGACTGGCTGGGACCGGCGATACAGACGCCGATCGTGCTGTGGATCCTGCTGGCGATCGTGCTGTTTGTCGTCGGCCGCTTCTTTCGCTCGATCCTGGAGGTGGTGTTGCACGGGTGGTTGTGGCTGATTCGACGGCGGGACGGCGAATGAGCGCGGGGAATCCGGTGGATTCGGCGTTCGCGCGGCCGCCGGAGGAAATCGCGGATCGGGCCGACAGCCGGCCGGAAGCGAGGCTGTTTGCGCGCGAGAACGGGTATGTGCTGCTGGCGGGGGTGCTGGCGTACGGAGCGCTGGCGGCGTACCTGGAATTTCGGGGGATCTACTTCTACGACGCGGTGTCGCGGTCGGCGAGCGCCTTCTACATCATGTTCTCGCGGGACCCGCACCTGGCGGCGATCGGGTTTATCTGGAATCCGCTTATGACGTTCCTGCAACTGCCGCTCGTGTTGATCCTGAACGTCCTGCACCTGGACCCGACGCTGGCGGGGAAGCTGATCTCGATCCTGGCGGCAGGGGCGACGCTGGCGGCGCTAAATACATTCTTCCGCTGGACGGGGATTGCGGAATCCGATGATCGCCCTGTACGCGGCAAACGGGATGAGCGAGTCGCTGTTCATCATGCTGGTGGTGCTGATGACGGTGACGTTTGTGCGGTGGGCGCAGAGCGGAGCCAACTCAGGCTATACGTTCCTGTCGTTCACGGTGGTGTTCGCGCTGCAAACGCGCTATGAGGCGATTCCGCTGGTGGCGGGGCTGGCGTTCTGCCTGATGCCGGTGATGGCGCCGCTGGCGCGGTGGGCGGG
>CAYYTN010000272.1:0-3875 GCA_964474495.1 uncultured Chloroflexota bacterium | reverse complement strand
GGTGGGGCGGCCCGCCGATGGTACGGGAGCGGCGACGGTCAGGCTAGCATCATTTTAGGCGACCCGGGGCCGTTTTGGTGAAGGTTTGGCGCGGTGTTGGGGAGGGTATGATGTCAGGTCGGGGCCGGGCGGATCATGGAGAAGACCGCCGCGAAGCCCCCGATCGATCGCGCCGGAGGGCGAAGATGAGCGAGTTGATTTACCTGGATCACAGCGCCACCACGGCGCTGGCGCCGGAGGTACTGGCGGCGATGATGCCGTACCTGACCGAGCACACCGGCAATCCGTCCAGTGTGCACGCCGTTGGCCGTCGGGCGCGACAGGCGTCCGCCGACGCCCGCGAGCGAATGGCCGGGGCGCTGGGCTGCCAGATCGAAGAGATCGTGATGACCTCCGGTGGGACCGAGTCCGACAACCTGGCCATCGCCGGCGTGGCGCGGGCCGCGGCCGCAAAGGGCCGGCACATCATCACCAGTGCCATTGAGCACCACGCCGTGCTGCACGCCGCCGCCGCCCTGACCAGCGAAGGCTTCGAGGTCACCCACCTGCCGGTCGACCGCGACGGTCTGGTGTCACCCGACGACCTGCGGGCGGCGTTGCGCGATGACACGGTGCTGGTGACGATCATGCTGGCCAACAACGAGATCGGGACCGTACAGCCGATTAGGGAACTGGCCGATATCGCCCGCGAGCGTGGCGTGACCTTCCACACCGACGCCGTCCAATCGGTCGGCCAACTTGACATAAACGTGGATACGCTTGGGGTGGACCTGCTGTCGCTGTCGGCGCACAAGTTCTACGGCCCCCGGGGAGTCGGGTTGCTCTACGTGCGGCGCGGAGTCGAGCTGGCGCCGATGATCCTGGGCGGCGGCCAGGAGCAGGACCGACGGTCGGGCACCGAGAACGTGGCCGGCACCGTCGGGATGGGGCTGGCGCTGGCGACCGCCCAGGCGGAACGGGAAGACCGGGTGCGGGCGAGTTCGGCGATGCGGGACCGATTGATGGTTGGAATCGAAGCGCGGGTGGGCGGCGTGATCGTGACCGGGCATCGGGATCGGCGGCTGGCGACGAACGCCAGCTTCTGCTTCACCGATATTCAGGCCGACGCGCTGGTGATCAGCCTGGACCTGGCCGGCGTCGAGGCGTCGGCCGGCTCGGCGTGCACGTCGGGGGCGGTCGAGGTCTCGCACGTGATCGCGGCGCTGAATCTGCCGGAGGAATACCTGGCCGGCTCGCTCCGGCTCACCGTCGGGGCGGCCAACACGTTGGAGCAGATGCCGCGCGCGGTTGACATAATCTGTGGCCATATCGAGAGAATGCGGGTGCTGGCAGAGCGGAACTGGGGTAAGATAGCGGCGAACTGACGGGAGGCGGTCTGACGGGAGTCGCTGTCTCTTGGATCTGTTTCTACTCGTTCCCCCTTCGGTGTACTTTGGCGTGGTGGTCGGGAGTGTGGTGGGTTTCGCGTTTCACGCCCTGGTGGGGCATCAACGGCGCTCGAGCCTCTTCTACCTGCCGTTCGGCCTGACCGGTTTCCTGGCCGGCGGGATGGCCGCCCAGCGGATCGGGCTGGACTACATGCTGGTCGGGGATGTGTCGGTGCTGACCGGAATCCTGGGAGCGCTGATCGGGCTGACTCTTGCCCACCTGCTCTTTGCGTGATAGCTTCCACGGGCTCAGAAGGATTGCGAGGCTATGGCAGGAAAAACTCTCCGGTTTCTGATCGGTCTGATTGTCGGGGTGGTGGTGGCGACGGCCATGAAGGCCGCGCGTGGCGTGGAGGGCCCGTCCGAGGGCGTGACGACCGGCTGACCGACGGCGATTGTTGAGACCGCCGGCACCCACCAGATTTCCACGGCGAGCCCGCGGCATGGCGCCAACCGCTGAGGCGAGGCTGCCCCGATGATGACCGGCGACACGATCCGCAAGCAGTTCCTGGACTACTTCGAATCGCAGCAGCACGCCATCCTGCCCAGCTCATCCCTGGTCCCGGTGGACGACCCCAGCGTCCTGTTCACCAGCGCCGGAATGCAGCAGTTCAAACCCTACTACACCGGGGAGAAGACCCCGCCGAGCCCGCGGATCGCGACCACTCAGAAGTGTATGCGGACCAGCAGTATCGAGGAGGTAGGCGACTACAACCATCTGACCTTCTTCGAGATGCTGGGCAACTTCTCATTCGATGACTACTTCAAACGCGAGTCGATCGAGTTCGCGTGGGAATTGGCGACGGAGAAACTGGGGCTGGACGGGGAACGTATCTGGCCGACGGTGTACGGCGGTGAGGGGAATGTGCCCCGGGACGAGGAATCGGTGGCGATCTGGGAAGACATCGGGGTGCCGCGAGAACGGATCAAGTTCTTCGGCCGGGAGGATAATTTCTGGGGGCCGACCGGGGACAGCGGGCCCTGCGGGCCTTCCTCGGAGTTGCACTACCGGCTGCGACCACCGCCCGCTGGCGAGGAAGAGGTCGGCCCGAACCTGGGCGGCGAGCGCTTCCTGGAACTCTGGAACCTGGTCTTCAACCAGTTCCACCAGGCGCTGGACGGCGCACTGACGCCGCTGCCGGCGGTGGGCGTAGATACCGGGGCGGGGCTCGAGCGGTGGGTCACGCTGCTGCAGGACAAGGAGAACGTGTACGACACCGACCTCTTCGCCGACATCATGGCGGCGACGCGGGACGCGATGGGCGTGTCGGGCGATGAAGACGAAGCGGCTTTGCGCGGACTGCGGATCGTGGCCGACCACTCCCGCGCCAGCGTGTTCCTGATCGGCGACGGCGTGCTGCCGGGCAACGAAGGCCGCGGGTACGTGCTGCGGCGGTTGCTGCGCCGGGTGGTCGGACGGGCGCGGCAGTTCGGGCGGACCGACCCGTTCATCGCCGACGTGGCCGCGACGGCGATCGACGTGATGGGGCGTTTCTACCCGGAGGTCGAGCAGCGCCGGGGTCACATCCTGGCGGTGGTTGGAGAAGAGGAAGAGCGCTTCGGCAACACGCTGACGCGGGGGTTGAGTTCGCTGGAGACGGTGTTCAAAGAGCACGCCGATTCGAAACGCGTGCCCGGTGAGGTGGCCTTTCGCTTTCATGACACCCACGGCGTGCCGTTCGATCTGCTGCGCGACGTGGCCGACGCGCGCGGATTCGAGGTAGACGAAGAAGGCTTCGAGGCCGAGATGGCGAGCCAGCGCGAGCGCAGCCGGGCCGGGGCGGCCGAGACCGCGCTGCGGTTCCCGACCGGCCTGGGCGAGACGGAGTTCGGTGGCTACGAGGGTATGGTGGCGGAAGGCGCGAAGGTAGTGGCGATCGTGAGCGGGGGCGAGGTGGCGTCGCTGGCGCAGGAGGGCGAAGAAGTGAGCCTGGTGCTGGATCGGACGCCGTTCTACGCCGAGTCCGGCGGACAGGTAGGCGACCGCGGGGTGCTGCGAGCCGGCGAGACGGTCTTCCGGGTGAAGGACACCCAGGGGGTGCCGGAGGGGACCCGCTTTCACGTCGGCCGGATGGAGCAGGGCGCGCTGGAAGTTGGCGACACCGTGATGGCGGAGGTCGAGTCCACCGAACGGATGGGCACGGCGCGCAACCACACCGCCACCCACCTGCTGCACGCCTCGCTGCGCGGGGTGGTGGGGACCCACGCCCGGCAGGCCGGTTCGCTGGTTTCGCCGGAGCACTTGCGGTTTGACTTCACCCACGGCGAGGCGCTGTCGGACGACGAGTTGCGGCGGATCGAGGACGAAGTGAACGAAAGGGTACTGGCGGCGCTGCCGGTGACGACGACCGAGACCGAGGTCAGCGCGGCCATCGAGGCAGGGGCGATGGCGCTCTTCGGCGAGAAGTACGGCGACGTGGTGCGGCTGGTGTCGATCGGCGAGGTGTC
>CAYYTN010000271.1:0-3905 GCA_964474495.1 uncultured Chloroflexota bacterium | reverse complement strand
ACGCGCCGACCACGATCAGCCGGGTGTTCTTGCGCAGCTTCTGCACGATCTCCATCGCGTCCAGCAAGTACGGCAGCCCCTTGCGCTTCTCCAGTCGCCCCACGAACAGCACATTGAACTTGCCATCCTGCAGGTGCTCGAAGGGAGGCAGATCGCGCCCGTAGCCCTCGGCGTCGATGCCGTTCGGGATGACCCGGTAGTCGCCTTTGAAGGTGCCCCATACGAAATTGCGGGCGGTCTGGGAGACCGCGATCTTGCCGTCCAGCCGCTTGAAGAGCCGCTTGATGAAAGGCTTATAGGTTCGGTACACCGTCCGGGTTTCGCGCGAGGCGTGGAACGTGGCCACGTTGACGCAGCGGGAATGACACAGCACATACCACGGCAGCAGCGGCGCCGCCGGTTCGTGCAGGTGAATGATGTCGAAATCGTTCTCCGCCAGGATGCGTTTCACCTGCGGCCCCAGGGTCAGCGAGAAACTGACCCGGGCGATCGAGGCGTTCGTGCGCAGCGGCACGATCGTCTTGCCCACGCGATGGAAGTCCTCAACCGTCGCCTCGGGCTCCTCGGTCGAACTGGGCGCCAGGACATGAACGCTGTGCCCGAGGTCGCGAAACCGCTCCGAAAGATTGACGATATGCGTCGTCACCCCACCGGGCACCGCGAAGTCATAGGGAGACACCAGCGCGATCCGTAACGGGTGACCTTGTCGCACCATCGTTCTCATACCCCTACTTTACCAATGTCGGCCGTCGCGAAGGCGCCTACTTCGCCCACATCGGTCGGAACATGTACCACTGCTCCGGTGCGATTCGGATCAGGCTCTCGAAATGCTCGAAAACAAGACTGGACATCCGTTGGATTTCGGCCTCCTCCGGCTGCGACCTATCCGGGTAGACATCGCCGATCGAGAAAAGGGTGTGCGTTCCATCGACCTCCCGGCGCGCCCCGCCAACGATCACCGGCACATCGGCCCGATAGGCCAATCGCGCGACCCCGTCCGGCACCATCGTCGGCCGGCCGAAGAACAACACTTCCACTCCCTCGCCGGGAGTGGGCCGATCGATCAGCAGCGCCACCGAGTCGCCGCGCAGGAGTCCCCGGAGGAGCGGCAGCATGGATTGATCCATCTGCACCGCCTTCATGTCTTTCGACTCGCGGATGCGCCGCAAGATCTCGTTCATCCGGGGGTCGCTGAAGGTCTCCTGGATCACCCATAAGGGCATCATCGACGCGATCTTGGCCCCGGACACATCCCAATTGCCAAAATGGCCGGTGGCGAAAATGGCGCCCTTGCCCCGGGCGGACGCCTTCGGCAACAGGCCGCCCTCGTCAACCAGGCGGGTAGTTTGCGCGATTTCGCTGGCGGACGCGCGGTAGAAATCCAGCACGTTCGCCGCGTACGTGGCGTACTCGATCACCGAGTCCCGGGCCAACCGCCGCACCCGCGGGTCGTCCGGGGCCAACCCCAGAACCACGCTCATGTTGGCGACGGTGTTTCCGCGGACCCGGGAGTTGATCCGGAAGATAATCCGTCCCGCCAACCGCGCGCCCCCCACCTTGAGCGCGCCCGGGAGGTAGCCGTAGGCATGGGATATCAATTCGAACAGGTTCAGCAACACGCCCGTTCAGCTCCCGTCGCTACAGCACCAGCGGCCATTTTGCCCCGGTGCGGCGCCGTCCGTTCCGTTCAATAGCCCGCCCCCGCCCCTGACCGTTGCGGACATCGGCGCGGGCCGCACCTATCGGGCGGTCCCGACCGTTCGGGTCTCGCGGATTACCGTGACCTTGATCTGACCCGGATAGGTCATGGTCTCCTGAATTCGCGACACCACGTCCCGGGAAAGCCGCAGGGCGCCGAGTTCGTCGAGTTCGTCCGGCTTCACCGCGATGCGGACCTCGCGACCCGCCTGGATCGCGTAAGACCGCTCGACTCCGGGGAACGAATTGGCGATACCCTCGAGTTCCTCCAGCCGGCGTACGAACAGCTCCACGGTCTCCCGCCGCGCGCCCGGACGGGCGGCCGAGATCGCGTCCGCCGCCGCGACCGCGAAGGCCTCGAAGGTGGTTGGTTCGACCTCGAAATGGTGGGCCTCCACGATGTGCGCCACCGCCTCCGGCACCCCGAATCGCCGACACCGCTCGGCGCCGATCAGGGCGTGCGGCCCCTCGACCTCGTGGTCGATCGCCTTGCCGCAATCGTGCAGCAACCCTCCAAAACGACTCAAGTTCGCGTCGCCGCCCATCTCCGCCGCCATCGTCGCCGCCAGGAATGCGACTTCAAGCGAGTGACTCAGCACGTTCTGGCCGTAGCTCTGCCGGTAGCGCAGCCGGCCGAGCAGCTGGATGATCTCCGGGTGCAGTTTCGACACGCCGATGTCCATCGCCGCCCGCTCGCCCTCGGCGCGGATGATGGCGTTGATCTCCTTGCGCGCCTTGGCGACGTGTTCCTCAATGCGCGTCGGGTGGATCCGCCCGTCCTCGATCAGTCGCGTCAGCGCCGTCCGCGCCACCTCGCGCCGCACCGGGTCGAAGCAGGAAATTACCATCGTCTCCGGCGTGTCATCGATGATCAGATCGACCCCGGTCGCCGCTTCCAGCGCCCGGATGTTGCGACCCTCACGGCCGATGATCCGGCCCTTCATATCGTCGCTCGGCAGCGGGATCGTCGACACCGTTGAGACCGAGCTGTGATCGGCCGACACCCGCTGCAGGGCCATCCCCACCAGCCAGCGCGCCCGATGGTCCGCCTCGGCCTTAGCCTTCGTATCCGATTCGCGAATGATCTGCGCGAAGCGCTCCGCCGACTCATCCTCAATCTGCCCCAGCAGAACATCACGGGCGTCGTCCCGGGTCATTTGCGAGACGCGCTCCAGCACCTCCAGGTGCTCCTTTTGGGCGGCCTCAAGCTGGTTGCGGCGACGGTCGATGTTCGACTCGCGCTTGCGCAGCTCTTCCTCGCGCCGATCGAACGCCTCAGCGCGCCGGTCGGCCGATTCCTCGCGCTTTTGCAAGCGCCGGTCGCGTCGCCGCGCTTCCCCGCGCTGCTCGCGTATCTCCCGCTCAACCTCGTCGCGAAGCTGGCCCGCCCGCTTGCGCGCGTCCTCAATCAGGTCGCGCTGTTTAACTTCAACCCGTTTTAGCTCAGATTCAAGATTCAGCGCGACGGCGCTTGCCTGGCGCCGCGCGACCCATATTTGCACTATGTATCCACCGACCAGCCCCAGGACCAGCAAGGCTATCGCGATGGGTACAACCACTACCAGGTTGTCCACTTGGATTCCTCCGCATAAAAGATGGGGAATTGACTGCAGTCGCGGTGCTCGGCCTCGGGGCGCGACAGGGTTGCGCCGGCATCGGCAACTCCCGGCGGAGTTGGCGATGGGGCCCTTGCGACATCGATTCCGGAAACAATTCAGTAGGCATAACGTGTGCAGACGCTAGCACTTTCCGGCCCCGCCAACCAGTCCCTCGCCCCACTTTTCCTTCGCCGGCCGGCCCGCCTCTCGGTTAGGCGAAAACCTCCCGGTAGAAGTCCACCGTCGTCGCGGCGATCCGTTGCTGGGTGTAGTTCGCCAGGACCCGCTCGCGGCCCCGGCGGCCAAGTTCCGCCCGCCGCCCTGGTTCGTCCCGCAGCCGCTCCAGAGTCGCTAGCAGTCCCCGATCGTCTCCCGGCTCAACCAGGATTCCCGCGTCCCCAACCACCCCCGGGATCTCCCCGGAATCGCTGGCTACCACCGGGACCTCGCAGGACATCGCCTCCACCAGCACCCGCCCAAACTGCTCCACCCAGCTGGCCGTCGGGATCGACGGTGGTGAACGATTCCAGACGCTGCTGGGCATCACCGGAAGCGGCAAGAGCGCCACGATTGCCTGGACCATCGAGAAGGTCCAACGGCCCACCCAGG
>CAYYTN010000270.1:0-3939 GCA_964474495.1 uncultured Chloroflexota bacterium | reverse complement strand
GGGAGTAGTCCGCGAAGTGCGCATAGGTATCGTCATTGGCGACCAGGCGGCGTTCGCCGGTGGCCAGGTCGATCACGTAGATATCGAAGTTGCGGTCGAAGTCGCTGAAGATGGCGACGGAGCCGCCGTCGGGAGACCAGTCGGGAGCGTAGTTGTGATAGAGGTCGGAGGTGATCTGGCGCTTGTTGCCGCCATCGGCATCGATTACAAAGATCTGGAAGAGCGCGCCGAAGTTGTCGTTGGCTTCGTAGGCGACGGATTGGCCGTCGGGCGACCAGGTGGGTGAGTAATCCTCGATGTCGTTGGCGGTTATCTGCTGGAGCCCGCTGCCGTCCAGGTTGACGACGAAGAGATCGAAGTCGCCGCCGTCGCGGTTGCTGCTGTAGACCACACGGGTGCCGTCGGGGCTGGGATCGGCGTATTTGTTGTAGTGGTCGTCATCGGTGACCCGGCGCAGCTCGTCGGCGAGACCATCGGCGACGTAGAGGTCGAAATCGCCGTCAGTGTCGGTCTTGAAGAGGATGCGGCGCTCGCCGATGGCTTCCCAGTTGATGTCGTAGTCGAAGTCGATGGTTCCGGGGGCGCGTTCGGCGCCGCAGCCGGCCAGCAGCGGCAGGATCAGGACCAGCAGGAGGAAACGGGCCCCGGGAGACGAGCGCGAACCGGACATCAGCGACGGTGGGCGCTGGCCGGCCCGGGCGGGCGGCGGTGAATATGGGACGGGCTGCGGTTCATGATTGCGGGGCTCTCCGGACGGCGAGTTGTGGCGGCGCCTATTCCCCGGGGGGGGCGTGGGCGGGCGGCGAAGCGCTACTCAGGCGTTGTGGCCGGCCGGGCCGGTTCCCACGCGGTTGGACATGCTCTCGACCTTCCCGGCAGAATACGGGCGTCTCCGGCCGGCTTCCACAGAAGGACTATCCAGTATGCCCGATGCACCCAGTCAGCCCAACATCGTCATATTCATGCCCGATGAACAGCGCTGGGATGCGGTGGGGTACGCGGGCAACGATGTGATCCAGACGCCCAACATGGACCGCCTGGCCGCCGAGGGCACCCCGTTTCGCAACTGCTACGTCACCCATACGGTCTGCACGCCGTCGCGAATCTCGATGTTCACCGGCTGGTACCCGCACGTTTCGGGTCACCGGACGCTTTGGTACATGCTGCGCAATCACGAGCCCAACACGCTCCGCTACCTGAAGGAAGCCGGCTATCACATCGAGTGGTGGGGCAAGAACGACCTGCTGGCGCCGGACAGCATGGAGTCCAGTGTGAGCCACCGCGGAACAATCGAGATCGATCGCCAGAAGATGATGGGGAACCCCTGGCCGGAGGGCGACCCCTGGCGGCGGACGTTCTACTACGGCGAGCGCCCGGCGGAGAATAGCAACGACATGGACCGGCAGTGGATTGACGGCGCGATTGAGTTCCTGAACTCCAACCCGCCGGAGCCCTTCTGCCTGTACCTGCCGCTTTTCTTCCCGCACCCGCCGTACTGGGTGGAGGAGCCCTACTTCTCGATGTACGACCGGGACAAGGTGCCGACACCGCTGCCGGTGAACGGGCACGAAGGGAAGCCGAAGTACTACTCCGAGATCAACAAATCGTACGACCTGGACAAGCTGTCGGAAGAGCAAATGCGGGAGATCGTGGCGGTCTACTACGGCATGATCACGCGGCTGGACGACCAGCTGGGCGAACTGCGCGAGGCGCTGGAGCGCAACGGGGTGGCGGAGCGCACGGCGACGATGTTCTTCTCCGATCACGGCGACTACGTGGGCGACTACGGCCTGACCGAAAAGTGGCCCTCGGGCTTCGAAGACAACCTGACGCGGGTGCCGATGGTGGTGCAGGCGCCTTGGCTGGAGCCGCAGCCGATGAGCGACGAACTGGTGGAGATCATCGACGTGACGCCGACGCTGCTGGACCTGGCGGGGATCGAGTTGAAACACGATCAGTTCGGTAAGAGCCTGCTGCCGATCGCGCGGGGCGAGGATGTAGTGCTGCGGGACGCGGTCTTCTGTGAAGGTGGTCACGGCGATCACGAGCACCAGAGCCTGGAACTGGTCGATGACGAGGCGGATCCGAACTTCGTCTACTACCAGAAGGGGCGGATCCAGACCGACAACCCGGACGCAGTGTGCAAGGCGGCGATGGTGCGCACCCACGACTGGAAGTACATCCGCCGGGCCGCCGACACCGACGAGCTGTACGACATGGTGAACGACCCGGGGGAACTGGAGAACCTGATCGACCGCCCGGAGCATCGCGAGAAACAACTGGAACTCGAAAGCCGGCTGCTGCAATGGTTTGTGGAGACCGGCGACGTTGTGCCGTTCGACAAAGACCCGCGTTTCTAGCGCCACGGAGGATTCATGAAGATCTTGCTCATCGATATCGATTCGCAGCGGCCCGACAACCTGGGCTGCTACGGCTACCACCGCGACACGTCGCCGAACATCGACCGGGTGGCGGCGCGGGGGGTTCGATTCGATCGGGCGTATGTGTCGAATTCGCCGTGCGTGCCGGGGCGGGCGTCGCTGTTCGGGGGGCAGTTCGGGGTGCACAACGGGGTGGCGACGCACTGGGGGCCGGGCTCGGAATACCGGATTGATGGCGACATCTGGAAGGAAATGCGCGGCGAGAACGTACCGTTCATGGCCAAGCAGTTCTTCCGCCGACCGGCACGCGGCTTTCTGGTTCACCTCCGGCTGGCACGAGTTTCACAGCTACACCGAGAAACACGGCAACGAGACGGCCGACGAGGTGAACGCCGAGGCGCTGCCGACCCTGCGGCGCATCTGCCAGAACGAAGACTGGCTGATGCACGTGAACTACTGGGACCCGCACCGCAACTACCGGGTGCCGGAGGAGTGGCTGCGCAAGTTCGACGGCGAAGCGCCGCCGGACTGGCCCGACCAGACCGCCATCGATTCCCAGCAGGACAAGGCCGGGCCGTTCACCGCCCCGCAGATGTTCCCGCGCAAGCCCGATTTGCCGATCGAGTTCCCGGACCACATTCGAACCGTGGCCGATTTCGAGCGCTGGATCAACGGCTACGACGGCAGCATCGCGTTCGCCGACTACCATTTCGGACAGCTACTGGACGTGTTGGAGGAGGAGGGTGTGCTGGAGGACACCTGCATCGTCATCACCGCCGACCACGGCGAACACCAGGGCGAGCAGGGGGTCTACGGCGACCACGTGAGCGGGTACGAGGCGTCACACCACATTCCGCTGATCATCTCCTGGCCGGGTCGTTTGCAGGAGGGCGTCAGCAGCGACGAGTTCGTCTACAGCCTGGACATCGCGCCGACGCTCTGCGACCTGGCCGGCATCGAGGCGGCGGAAGGCTGGGACGGGCGCTCGCTGGGGCCGGTGCTCAGGGGTGAGGGGGAGGATTACGACTCGCGCGACCACCTGGTCTTCGAACACGCGCTGTATTGCTGCCAGCGCTCGGTGCGGACCCGGAGATGGCTGTTCACGCGGACGTACCATCCGGGGCTGTTCGATTTCGCGCCGGTGAGCCTTTTCGACATGGAGGCCGACCCGCACCAGACGAAGAACGTCCTGGCGGAGCACCCGGAAGTCGTGGCGCAGATGGATCACCTGCTCTCGGATTGGCTGCACCAGCAACTCGGGCGGCCGGGCAACGCCGGCGACCCGATGATGGAAGTCATCCGCACCGGGCCGTGGAAGTACGCGCCGAAGGATCGCTGGCTGGAATTGCTGCGCGAAGGCGGCCGTGATGACGCCGCCGACGCGATCGAGGTGCGGCTGGAAGCCTGGCCGAATCCGCCCGAGTAGTCACGGGGCTGGAACCGGGACAGACATCCCAGTCGGGGCCCGCTCCGCACTTGTTTCGCGGGTTCGGTCTACGACCTCTAAGGCCGCCCACCCAGCGCCCACCCAGTGCCCACACAGTGCCCACACAGTGGG
>CAYYTN010000269.1:0-3941 GCA_964474495.1 uncultured Chloroflexota bacterium | reverse complement strand
GGGGGGGGGGGGCGGGTTGCTCACTCATGGCTACTTCGCATCGTAGCAACCGCGGCGGAGAGCGGCCAAAATCGACCCCGTCCAGCGGGGTCGCGCCCGCGTTGGAATAGCGCTGCGGCCCTGCTACCCTCGATTCCAGCACCCATGGCAACCGACTCCATCGACACTCCTCCCACCGCCCCCGCGCGACTCGTGCTGGCCGCCGACGTCGGGCCGATCGTCCGCGCCGCGGCGTTCGACGACGTCGATCGCTTCCTGCGGCTCACCGGGATCGGCGAGGCCATCGCCACCGCCGGCTCACCGGATTTCGACGCCGATCGGGGGATCGCGGCAGCCCTGGCCGACCTGGATGCGCGGCTCGGCGTATACGCCGGCGACGCGCTGCCGGCGCCGGCGGCGGTGACCGGATCGAGCATCGGCGCGGCCCTGCCGGCCTTCGTGATCACCGACTTCCCGGAGGTGGAACAGATCCAGCTCGACGCGCTCCTGCGGGCCCACGGCTTCACGCTGGCCGGCCGCGTGGAGACTGGCTCGCGACGCCTGCTGGACCGGCACGATCCCGAGGACCTGGCCGCACAGATACTGGAAGTGCGTCCGCAACTGATCGTGCTGGCGCTGCGCAGCGACGGCGGCTGGGAGAGCCTGGCGGCCTTCGCCGAGATCGCGCGCTTCGCGGTGCGCGGCCGCGTCGCCGGGTACGCCCCGGGCATCGCGGTGCTGTACGGCGAAAGCCCCGACCAGTCGATGCTCACCGGGCTCGGCGAGGCCTTCACCACCCGGCTGGTAGACGTCCGCGGCGCCGGCGACAGCGTCAACATCGCGGCCGCCGGCAGCGCACTGGCCGATCTGTACCAGGCGCTGATCCTGGAAACCGCCTTCCGGGGCACGAAGCCCGAAGCCCTCCTGGCGGCGCGGGTGGTGCCGTTGAACGCGGCCCTGGGCCGGGCGGCGCGCGACCTGGTCGGCAACAACGACCTGACCGTCGCCGTCGTCCACGTCGAGGCGCCCGGGGCGATGATCGTGCTCTGCGATCGCGGGACCGTGCGCACCGGCGCCTTCGGCTACCAGCGCGCCGGGGCGGCCGTCGAGCACATCGGGCTGGAATTGGACCTGGAGGAGGTCCTGCGCTGGGTGCCGTTTGATGTGACCGTCGCCACGGCCGGGAGCTACTTCATGAACCGCGCGGCCCGGCCCTGGACCACGCCGGAAACCCACACCGAGGCCGCCCTCGAGCACGCCGCCGCGCACCTGGCCCTGCGCCGGGCGGTCGAAAACCTGGGGCAGGAGCTACCCGCCCTGGACCTGATCGTCTGCACCGGGCGCAGTCTGGGCGACTCACCGCATCCGGTCCAGGCGGCGCTGGCGGCCATCAACGCCTGCCAGCCCGGCGGCTACTGCCAGATCGCGCTGGATCGCTCCGGCACCCTGGCCGCCGAGGGCGCGTTGCAGTCGGTTGGCGTCGACCTGGAACCGGGCGGCGGGCTGGTGCACGTGGGCACCGTGGTCGCCGGGGTCGGCGAGGACAGCCCGGGGCGGCCGGCGCTGGCGGTGGAGGTGCGCACCGAAGACGGCGAGCCGACCCAGCGGCAGGTGAACTTCGGCTCCATGGACCGCATCATGTGGGAGCCCGGCAACCTGGGCACCGTGCGGGCCTGGCCTTCCAGCAAGCTGGACGTCGGCGGCGGGCGCGGCCGCGCGACCACCCTGCGCACCCGCATCGAACCCGGCTGCGGCGGCCTGATCATCGACGCCCGCGGCCGGCCGATCGCCTGGCCCGAGGAAGGCGCGCGCCGCCGCGCGGCCGTCCTGCAATGGGCCCAGAGCACCGAAAGCCGCTCCGTGCCGTCACCGGAACTGGAGTCCGCCGGTGAGCGTTGACCGGGACGGCGTCCGCCGCTCGATCGCCGGCGGGACCCTGCGGCGACGTCACAGCCTGCCCTACCCGGGCGAGATCGTGGTTGCCGAAGGGGACGCGATCGAGTCCGGCGCCACCTGGGCACGCTGCACCCCCGGCGGGCGCGCCAGCGCCCGCGAACTGGCCGGCATGACCCGCCTGCCGCCGGCCCGCGTCGGCGAGGCGCTGCTGTCGGCCGAAGGCGAACTGGCCCCGGCCGGCGAGCTGCTGGCCCGCGGCCGCGGCGGCCTGCTGCGCAGCCAGGACTGGGTGGCCGAATGGCCCGGCGCGATGGGCTACGTGTCCAAGATCTCCGGGCTGGCCTTCTTCCTCGAGGCCGTCGACCCGGTGCCCCTCTACGCCCGCCTGGGTGGGACGGTGGCCGAGGTCGAGGCGGGCAGCCACATCGTGATCGAGGGCGACGCGCTGGCCGTGGCCGGCGCGTTCGGCGGCGGCGGCACCGGCTTCGGCGACATCGCCATCGTCGACGACGACCCGGGGAGGGCGGTGGGGCTGCCCGGAGACAACCCCGCATTGCTGGTGTTCACCGGCTCGCTGCGGTTCGAGTGGTTGACGGCCTACCCGCGCGAGCGCGTCGCCGGGGTGGTCGCCCCCACCGTGGAGGCCGCCGAAATCGAATCACGCACCGGGCTGCCGCCGACCCGGGCGGCGCTGGCCGAGATACTGGGCGAGATTCCAGTCCTGCTGACCGAGGGTATCGGCAACGCCGCCATGCCGCCGGCCCTGCAGCGCCGTTTCCGCCGCCACGCCGGCCGCCCCGGCTGCCTCAGCGGCAGCGCCCGCGCCGGCGAGGCCGAGGTGTTGCTGCTGGACGGCGACGAACCGGAGGCCGACGCCCCGGACGCGGACGGCCAGGCGACCGAACGGCTGCGCATCGGCGGCGGGCGCTTCCTGGGCTCCGAGGTCGTGCTGGTGGCGGACGGATCGGGCGCGCGGCGCACCGGCGCCGGGCAACTGACCCGGCAGGTGGAAGTCCGCTCCGACGAGCGCGGCCGGCTGCACGTACCGGTCTGGAACCTGGAATCGCTGGGGCCGGAGGCCGAGCCGGGGGGTAACGGGAACTAGGCCACCTCGTCGCGCACCACATGGGCCAGGGTGAGGGCGTGGGAGCTGATCCGGCTGAGATTGCTGATCACGTCCATGTGGATGCCGCTGGTGTCGATAGTCTCGGCGGTGCCCTCGTTCAGGCGACCGATGTGCGCCAGCCGCAACTCGTGCTCGCGGACGGCGATCCGCTCCTGCTCTTCAATCACCTGCGCCGCCAGCTCGACATCGCCGGCGGCCAGCGCGGCGACGGAGCGCTCCAGCAGCTGCTCGATGCGACGATGGAAGGTGTCGATCTCGCGCCAGCCCTCGTCCGAGAACGTGTGGCGGCCGCGTATCTTCTTGAGGGTCAACTCCATGAGGTTCTTGTCGATGATGTCGCCGATGTTCTCCAGATCGTTGACGGCGTAGAGCAGGCCCAGCTGGCGGCGAGTCATCTCGTCAGTGAGCTCGGATTCCGCCAGCCGGGTGAGGAATGAACGGATCTCGCGCTCGAGCCGGTCGGCGCCGTCGTCACGGCGTCGGGTCTCCTCGGCCAGGCGCTCGTCGTTGTTGGCCAGGGCCAGGCGGGCGTCACGGAGCATGGACTGCACCACGTCCGCCAGGCGCAGCACTTCGCGGGTGGCCTGTCCCAGGGCGAGCGGCGGGGAGGTGAGGGTGACCGGATCGAGGTAGCGCGCACCATCGTCATCGGCGCGCACCGCCGGTGCCGGCATCAGCTTCAGCAGCAGCCAGGCCACCCGGGACACGAACGGCAGCATCACCAGCATGAGCCCGGCGTTGAAAATGGTGTGGGCGTGGGCGACCTGGCGGGCCGTCGAGCCGCCGAGCCAGCCAAGCAGGTCGGCGAACGGCCCGGTGAGCGGCACGAAAATCGCGACCGCAATGACCTTGAACAGCGTGTGGGCGGCGGCCACCCGGCGGGCGTCGATGTTGGCCCCGGCAGCGGCCAGCACCGCCGTGCCGGCCGTGCCGACGTTGG
>CAYYTN010000268.1:0-4002 GCA_964474495.1 uncultured Chloroflexota bacterium | reverse complement strand
ACGTTGTCGTGCTCGTCTTTGCCGGGCGGGACGGACTCGTGGGGCAGGTTGGGGATGGCCAGGAGGAGCTCGTTGAGCGCGGTCTCGGCGGTGTCGAGCCGCTCCTCCAGCGGGCCGATGCCGGCGGAGGCCTCCTTGGATTGGGCGATCAGCTGCTGGCGGGTCTCCTGGTCGGGAGCGGGGCCGATCTGGCGGGATATCTCGTTGACCTGGCGGCGCAGGTCTTCGAGTTCGCCGAGGACGGCGCGGCGCTGCTCGTCGTGCTTGAGGACGGCGTCGAGGGCGTCGGGCGGCTCGCCTTTGGCGGCCAGGCCGGCGCGGACACGGTCGGGTTCGTTGCGGATCAGGTTGAGCGCGAGCATGGCCGGAGTTTAGCTGGAGTCGGCGGGCGCGGGCGCCACTAGTCGGAGTCGGCCGGCGGCGTGTCGCTGCGGGTGCGCAGCTGCGGGAACAGGATGACCTCGCGGATGTTGCGCTGTCCGGACATCAGCATGACCAACCGGTCGATGCCGACGCCGAGTCCGCCGGTCGGCGGCATGCCGTGCTCCATGGCCAGCAGGAAGTCTTCGTCGAGCACCTGGGCCTCTTCGTCGCCGGATTCGAGGGCCCGGGCCTGCTGCGCAAAGCGCTCGCGCTGGTCGATGGGATCGTTGAGTTCGGTGAAGGCGTTGGCGAATTTCATGCCCCCGGCGAAGGCTTCGAAGCGGCCGACGTAGCGTTCGTCATCGGGGCTGCGCTTGGCCAATGGCGAGGTCTCGACCGGGTATTCGTGGACGAAGGTCGGGGCGTGCAGCTTCGGGCTGACGAGCTTCTCGAGGATCTCGTCCAGGACCTTGCCGCGGCCGAGGTCGGCGTTGTCTTCGAGCCCGCGCTCGCGGGTCTCGGCGGCCAGCGATTCGGCGTCGGGATGGTCCTCGATGTCGAGTCCGGTTGCATCCCGGACGGCCTCGCGGAAGGTTACGCGCGTCCATGGCGGGGTGAAGTCGATCGCTTCGTCGTCGATTGTCATGACCGGCCCGCCGTGGACGGCGGTGGCGACGGCGGCGATCATCTGCTCGACCAGTTCCATGATGTCGCGGTGGTCGGCGTAGGCTTCGTAGCTCTCGAGCATGGTGAATTCGGGGCTGTGGGTGCGATCGATGCCCTCGTTGCGGAAGTCTTTGCAGAACTCGTAGACCCGCTCCATGCCGCCGATGATGAGCCGCTTCAGGTACAACTCGTCGGCGATGCGCAGGTAGAGGTCCTCGCCGAGGGCGTTGTAGTGGGTCGTGAACGGGCGGGCCGAGGCGCCGCCGTAGACCGGCTGCAGGATCGGGGTTTCGACTTCGAGGTAGCCGCGGCTGTCCAGGAAATGGCGGATGGTGGTGGTCACGGCGGTGCGTATCTCGAAGGTCCGGCGGACGTCTTCGTTGGCGATCAGGTCCAGGTAGCGCTGCCGATAACGGGTCTCGGGATCGGTGAGGCCGTGGAACTTCTCGGGCAGCGGGCGCAGCGACTTGGAGAGCATGCGGTAGGCGGTGACGCGCAGGGTCACTTCGCCGGTGCGGGTGGTGAAGAGCGTGCCTTCGACGCCGAGGAAGTCGCCGAGGTCGAACAGCGCGATGAAGGCGTCGAAGGATTCGTCGCCGAGGTGGTTCTTCTGGAAGTAGAGCTGGATGCGGCCGCCGCCGTCCTGGATGTGCACGAAGGCGCTCTTACCCATGTCGTTGAGGCGTACCAGGCGGCCGGCGAGCTGGTAGATGCGCTCTTCGTCGGCGTCGGCGGCATGGGCGGCCAGGGCCTCGGCGGAGGTGTGGGAGCGACGGAAGTCGTCAGGGAAGGGGTCTACGCCGTCGGCGCGCAGCCGGGCCAGCTTGTCCCGGCGCGGGGCGGTGAGAGAGCCGGACGGCTCGCCGGGATCGTCCGCGGCGGGGCTGGAGATCGGGCTACCAGACTTTCTTGATGGAGTACTCGATGTTGCCGGCGGGGGCGTGGACTTCGGCGACGTCGCCGACGCGCTTGCCCAACAGTGCCCGGGCGACGGGGGACTCGTTGGAAATCTTGCCCTCGGTCGGATCGACTTCGGCGGGGCCGACGATGTTGAAGGTGTGCTGGCCGCCGTCCTGATCGAGGGCGTGGACAAACCCGCCGAGGGAGACGACCGAGGGGTCGTGCTCTTCGACGATGGTGGCCTGGCTCAGGAGGTCCTGGATGAACTCGATGCGGCCTTCGACGAAGCCCAGCTCGTTCTTGGCGTCGTCGTATTCGCCGCCCTCGGCCATCTCGCCGAATTCCTTGGACTCGTGGATGCGCTCGGAGAGGTGCGGGCGGACGACCGTCTTCAGGTTCTCAAGCTCGGCTTCGAGTTCGGCCTTGCCGGCGGCGGTGAGGATTTCGCCTTCGTGGTTTTGCATGGTTGGCCACTCAATCAAAAAAGCCCCCAGGAGCGTTCATGGGAGCCCGTCGATGCAATCAGGCAGCAATTGATTTTAGAGGATATCGCCGGTTTGCAGGGGTAAATGGTGAGGGATTTTGAGGATGGGATCCGGTCCGCACCGGCCTGCCGCGAAGCTCGGGAGGCGGCGATAGGCCGGGATGGGCTGGCCGCCGGGAGCTCGTCGCGGGGCGCCCCGGGGCTAACATGGCGAAAGGTGCGGGCATCGGGTCGCCGCCCGGAATCCAAACCGCGGCGCCGGCGTTGGCGGGAAAGGATCGCAGCGTGGAATCACAGACATACAGCTACGTCGTCGTAGGGGCCGGAGCGGCCGGCTGCGTGGTCGCCAACCGTCTCAGCGAGGACCCGAGCGCCACAGTGCTGCTGCTCGAAGCGGGCGGGCCGGACCGGAATCCGCTGATTCACATCCCGGTGGGCTTCACCAAGCTCACGTCGAAGGGCGTGAACTGGGGATTCAGCACGGTGCCGCAGCCGCAGTTGAACGACCGCGAGATGTGGTATCCGCAGGGTCGCACGCTCGGGGGCTCGACCTCGATCAATGCGATGATCTACATCCGCGGGAACCGGGCCGACTACGACGGCTGGGAGGCGTTGGGCAATGCGGGCTGGGGCTATGACGGGGTGCTGCCGTACTTCCGCAAATCGGAGAACAACACTCGCCTGAACAACGAGTTCCACGGCGTCGGTGGCGACCTGAACGTCACGCAGCAAATCCAGCACAATCCGCTGACGCGGGCGTTCGTCCGGGCCTGGCAGGAACTGGGCGTCGACTTCAACGCCGACGTCAACGGCGCCAAACAGGACGGGGTGACGTTCTACGACGTGACCCAAAGGAACGCGCGCCGCGAGAGCGCCGCGACGGCGTTCCTGCGCCCGGCGATGAAACGTCCGAATCTCACGGTCGTCACGAAGGCGCAGGCCACGAAGGTGCTCTTCGAGGGCCAGAAGGCGGTCGGGATCGAGTACCGCCGCGACCGGCAAACCCACACCGCCCGCGCCGATGGCGAGGTCGTGCTCAGCGGCGGCGCCGTGAACTCGCCGCGCCTGCTGCTGCTGTCAGGAGTCGGCCCCGCCGAGCACCTGCACGATGTCGGCGTCGACCTTGTCCACGACCTGCCCGGGGTCGGCCAGAATCTCCAGGACCACATGGACGTCAACGTGATCGCCGAGACGACGCCGGTCTCGTACAACCAGGAGGACCGCTGGGACCGGGCGATCCGGCACATGATTCAGTACCTGCTCTACAAGACCGGCCCGATGACGATTTGTATCGCCGAGGCCGGCGCGTTCATCCGCAGCAGCGACGCGGTCGCAGCGCCGGATATCCAGGTCCATTGTCTGCCGGTGATGAACATCGACCACGGCCGCCAGCGGCGCAAGGGCCATGGGGTGACGATCAATACCTGCCATCTGCGGCCGCGCAGCATCGGCTCGGTGAGCCTGCGGACCGCGTGGCCGGAAGACCCGCCGGCGATCGACCCGAACTACCTCGGCGACAGCGAGGGGTATGACTGGAAGACGGTAATTGCCGGGTTCCGCCGGGGCCGAGAAATCCTGAAGACGGACGA
>CAYYTN010000267.1:0-4017 GCA_964474495.1 uncultured Chloroflexota bacterium | reverse complement strand
CGCTCTTGAACTTCAGGTTGATGAGGAAGTTGTCCACCTTGCCTTCGGGGTATCGATGGTCCATCCCGGAGGCCGAGCCGTAGCAGAAAACCTCGTCGACATCCCCGGCGACCCACCGCAGCAGGTCGATCGGATGGCAGGCGCCGCCGTACATGAAGTCCTGGGGCGCGGTGTGTCGCCAGGGGGTGGAGTCGAACACCGGCCGCATGTCATGGACGTAGTGCGCCTCGGCGAAAAGCAGGCGCCCGAGATCGCCGCTGTCCAGCAGTTCCTTGGCGGCCATGAATCGGGGGACGAAGCGGCAAGTCTGCCCGACCAGGAATTTCAGTCCGGTCCGCCGGACCAGGTCGACCGTGGCCTTAGCCTCGTCGAGGGAGACGACGAGGGGCTTGGTGCAGATGACGTGTTTTCCGGCTTCGAGAGCATCGCTCAGGTGCTTGAAATGCAGATGATCCGGGCTGTAGATGCCGACAACATCGATGTCCGGGCGGTCGAGAATCTCCCGATATTCCGTGGTCTGGAACAGGTTTTCGTCGGGATAATCGGCCGCGATTTTGGCGACGGCGTCTTCGTTTACGTCACAAATTGCCCGCACGGCGAGACTGGAGTTCTGGTCCGCGTTGATGCCCAGGGCGTTCCGCCCCATGCCCAGGCCGATGATCCCCACACCGATTGTCTTTGCTGCCATTTGATCGAGCCGCCAATCTCTCGCCATCAAGCGAGAATCTGCTCCGGGGACGCCGGGTAGATGTTAGGCGAAGCCGGATTCGCGTGCGGGGGCGTCGCGAGGTCGCGGTTCGGGGATGGCTTTTGCCGGCCGCGAGTTGACGAACGGTATCGATATCCCGGATATTGACGCGAGTACGGGCCCTCGACCGGGCCTGCCCAGGCGATCGGGGGTTGAGGGACATGCGACTTGCGGAAAAGGTGGCCATCGTCACCGGGGCCGCGTCCGGAATCGGACGGGCAAGTAGCATCATGTTCGCCCGCGAGGGCGCCCGGGTGGCGGTGACGGATATCGACGATTCGGCCGGCGAGGAAGTGGTGGAAGAGATTGGCCGGGCCGGTGGCGACGCTCGGTACTGGCATTGCGACGTGTCTAACTCCGACGATGTCCAGGCGATGATTCAGGGCGTCCGCGAGCACTTTGGCCGGATCAACGTATTGTTCAACAATGCCGCCTTTCTTTCGGAATTCAGTTCCGTAACCGGGACGAGCGAAGAATCCTGGAACCGCGCCATCGGCACGACCCTTGGCGGCCCCTTCCTCTGCTGTAAGTACGCCATTCCGCATCTTCTCGAGGCCGGCGGCGGCTCGATCGTGAGTACCGCGTCGGTGGGTGGGCTTGTCGTTTTCAGGGACAATTCCGCCTATTGCACCGCGAAGGCGGGCGTAATCATGCTCATGAAATCGGTCGCCGCGGACTACGGGGATCAGGGGATTCGCGCCAACGCGATCGCCCCGGGGGCGATCGATTCGATCGTCAACTCCCAATATGCGGCGGACTCGGACGTCGTGCGTATTTGGAGCCAGAAATCGCTCGTGGGCCGTCCGCTGGGCGATCCGGATGAGATCGCCGCCGCGGCGGTGTTCCTGGCCAGCGACGAGTCCTCATTCGTGACCGGCACGGTCCTGCCCGTGGACGGCGGCTGGACCGCCACCTAGCCTGAGCGCCCTGGCACGGGGCGACTCTCAAACGCGGCAGACCGTCGGTGGTTCAGCTACTCTGCAACCGACAACACGATTGTCCCACCCGGGCCGAAACGGTGAATGACCGCACCCGCAACTCGCTAATCTACGCGGCCAATGTGGCGGTGTTCTGGCCGGGATTCCACCTGATGTCGCCGGTGACCATCCTGCCGGTTTTCGTCAGCTTTTTGACCGACTCCAACGTCCTCATCGGATCCGTAACGCCGATGGCTCAACTCGCGTCGGCCCTCCCGTTGATCTACGGCGCGCGCTATTTCGAAGGTCGCCCCTATAAGGCCCGGCGGGTCGTTGCCATCGTCTCGAGCGGACGGGTCGTGTTCGCTGCCTACGGAGCGTTCGTGATTCTCACCGAGGGCCGCCCTACCCTGCTCCTGCTCGTCCTGTTCTTCGTCGCCCTCTTCAGCCTGGGAGGAACCACCGGCTTCTGCTACGGCGCCTGGGCCGATACGTTCAACAAGGTTGTCGATCGCCGTACCCGCGGGCGTCTCATCGGCGTCTCCCAGACACTTGGTGGCGCGCTGGCCGGTATGGCCGTCTTTGTCGCTACGCGCCTCATGGGCGACGATCCCTTCCCGACCGGCTTCGGCTTTGTGTTCATCGTCGCGGCGCTCATTCTCGGTGTCGCCTACGGAATGCTGCTCCTCTTGAAGGAACCGCCTTCGCCCCCTGTCGAAAAGGATCCGAGTCCTATCTGGCGGGCCGGTTCGCGAATCCCCCGCCTGCTCCGCCAGGACTCTTCCTTTCGCTCCCTCGTCATCGCCCGGCTGCTGATCGGGTACGGGATGACCGCCTTCGGATTCTTCGCGGTCTTCGGCATCCGCCGCTTCGATGTCAGCCTCGAACAGATCGGACTGTTGACGACCATCCTGCTCGTCACCCAGACCATCGCCAATCTGGGCGGCGGCTTCCTCAACGACCGGATCGGGCCAATCTGGCTGGCCGCCGCCGGGGGAGTAGTGGCCCTCCTCGCCGCCGTGCTGGCCGCCACCGCCCTCGACCCGTTCGCCCTCTATCTAATCTTCGTTTGCGTGGGCCTGAGCCAGGGCGCCTTCGCCGTCGCCGATTTCACCCTCATCCTCGATGTCGCCCCGAAAGAAAAGGTGGCGACCTACCTCGCCACGTACAACGTCACCACCGCTCCGCTGCTCCTCCCGGCCGCGCTGGCCGCCGGATTCCTGGTCGATGTCGCCGGCTTCCGCCCCATGTTCATATCCAGCGGCGGGTTCGCCCTGGCCGGTATCGCCCTGATGATCCGGGTGGCCCGCCGGGACGTCATTCCCGGTCCGTCCGCTCCGACCGTCTAGCTCCCGATAGAAACCGATGGGCCATTCCATCTCGCTCATGTCGCCCGGCGATCCGGCCTGCTACCTCGCGCCAAAGTCGGCGGGCCTGGTCAGCACGCGACCCGAAACCAGGCCGACCAGCAAGAGCAGCGGCAGGAAGGTGAGCTCAAAAACCAGGAGGCTCGTGTGCAGTGAGTATCCATCGGCAAGGAAGCCGAAGAGCGGCGCGGCGAAGAAACTGACGAGGCCGAAGGCCATGCTCCAGATGGAAAGTACCGAGGCGCGATGCTCGGACGGAATGCGGCGATTGATGGCCGCGTTCAAGAATGGCGGTGCGAGTCCGGCGGCGATGGTGAACATCAGGATCAGGCTGGCGATCGCCACCCCGGCGACGGGCGCGTTCACCATGGCGATGAGCCCCACGACCATCAGTGAGGTAATTACGAGTATGAATCGCCGTTCATCGCCGCGGAGGAACCGGCTCAATCGGGCGGAGAGCGAGGCAACGACCGCGGCAACCGCGCTGAATGACGCCCAGACGTAGGCCACGTGCTCGGGCTGAAGTCCGAAATCGACGAGAAACGGCTGGGAAAAGGGGATCTCCGCCAGCGAGGACACTATTGAAGCCGTCAGGCCGACCGCGATCAGGGCCTTCACGGCGCGGCTGCGAGCGACTATTCCGAAACTCGATCGCGTATCCGCAAGAAGTCCGATCGACAGAGACCGGAACGATGCCGAACGCGCGGCCTTCTGTCGATCGTTCAAGATATTCGGTTCGTCCAGCCAGAGCGCCACGCCGGCGGCGGCCACGAAGAGGATGGTGTACGCCCAGACGGCCGCCGAAAGATCGAAGCGAGCAACCAACAACCCGGCGGTAACGGCACCGGCGACCCCGCCGATGTGGAACCAGCTGAGACCGGCTCCGAACACCCGTTCCACCTCGATGTCGCGACCCTCCTGCTTGAGAAAATCAAAGATCAGGGCTTCGCCGGAGCCGGACAGAAAAGCGACTGCCACCCCCACC
>CAYYTN010000266.1:0-4032 GCA_964474495.1 uncultured Chloroflexota bacterium | reverse complement strand
GACGCCAACGTGGCCATCGTGCAGGCGCTTAAAGCGCTGGCCGCAGACAAGGGCGTGTCACCGTCGCAATTGGCCCTGGCCTGGCTGCTGGCCCAGGGCGACGACATCGTGCCCATCCCCGGCACCAAGCGGCGCACCCACCTGGCCGAGAACATGGCGGCGGTGGACATCGAGCTCAGCGCCGACGAGGTCGCCGCCAATCCCCGCAGCCGCAGCGCCCGCCTGCGCGCGGCCACGGTGGTCGCCTAGCGTGGCCCTCGGCAGCCTGGCCGGCCGCACCCCGGCGCGACCCGTCATCCGCGGATTCTCGCTCCCCGCCATCGCCGGTCTGCGTCCCACCCGCATCCTCCTGGCGCTGCTCATCGGCGCCTTCGTGCTGGCCATGCTCTACGTCCTCCAGATCCAGTCCCTGGTCGTCGCCGGGAGCGAAATCCGCGACCTCGAATACAACCTCGAAATCGAGCTGCGCCGGCAGGAGTCGCTCCGCGCCGAGCTGGCCGCCCTCCACAACATCGACGAGATCGAGCGCCGCGCCCGGTTCGACTTTGACCTTCAAGAGCCGGTCGCCGTGCGGGTCATGCAGGCCCCGGACCTGCCGCCGGAAGTGGACCTCTCCCCTCCACCCTGGTTTGCGATACCCGCACCCGACCGGCTCACCTGGGTCGAACGCTTCGTCAGCGGCGTCCGCGACAAAATAGACCTCCTCAAACTTCCCTAGGCGTCGTGGCCACAACCTCGCGGACGAACCAGGGGAGCAAGACCGTCCGCACCCCTGCGCCCCGCTTCGGCCGCCGCCTGTTGATCCTCGGCGCCATGGGCGCCGCCATGGCCGCCGCCACCGGCGAGCGCCTCGCCAACTGGCAGGTCTTCGAAGCCGGCGACCTCGCCGCCACCGCCGGCGTCCAGCAGCGCAACGAGCAGATCATCGCCTCCCGCCGCGGCGCCATCCTCAGCCGTGACGGCACCGCCATGGCGCTTTCCCTGCAGGTCGACCGCCTCATCGGCTCCCCCAACGTCATCACCGAATACGACACCGCCGACGTCGCCCGCTACCTCGTCGAGGTCCTCGACATCCCCTACGAGCAGATCATGGCCAAAATCGGCGACCCCTCGCTGGCCTACGTCGTCGTCGCCGAAGACCTCGAGCCCGACCAGAGCGCACAGATCCGCCAGGCCATGCGCCGCGGCGAGATCGGCGGCTTTCGCCTGGAGCCGGTCGCCCGCCGCGTCTACCCCGGCAACTACCTCGGCGCCCACCTCATCGGCTTTGTCGACGGCGCCGGCAAGGGGCACTACGGCGTCGAATCCTTCTACGACCAGGAACTCACCGGCCGTCCCGGCCTCGTCATCTCCGACCAGGACCCGCGCGGCCGCACCATCCCCGTCGGTAACTACGACCCCTTGCCCCCGGTCAACGGCGCCACCCTGGTCCTCACCATGGACCGCACCATCCAGCGCATCGCCGAGCAGGAACTCGAAGGCGCCCTGGCCCGCTTCGGCTCCAGTTCCGGCTCCATCCTGGCGGTCGATCCCCGCTCCGGCGACATCCTCGGCATGGCCAACCGCCCCGCCTTCAACCCCACCCGCCTCGACACTTACACCGAAATCGGTGAGAACTTCATCAATCCCGCCGTCTCGCTCATTTACGACCCGGGCTCCACCTTCAAAATCATGACCATGGCCGCCGGGCTCGACTCCGGCGTCATCGGCCCCGGCACCCGCCACAACCTCCCCGGCGTCTACGAATACTGGGGGCTCGAGTTCAAGAACTGGGACGAACGCACGTACCCCAACCAGGACATGGTCAGCGTCCTCGCCAACTCCTCCAACACCGGCGCCATCTTCGTCGCCGACCGTCTCGGCGCCGACGCCTACTACGACTACATCCGCGCCTTCGGTTTCGGCGAGACCAGCGGCGTCGACCTTGCCGGCGAAGTCCGCGGCATCCTCAAGGCCCGCGGCTCGCTTTCCTGGTATCCGAGCGACCTGGCCGCCAACTCCTTCGGCCAGAGCATCTCCACCACCCCCATCCAGATGGCCATGGCCTTCGCCGCCGTCGCCAACGGCGGCCTCCTCGTGCGCCCCCGCGCCGTCGGCCGTATCGCCACCGCCGGCGGCGACGTTGTAGAACCCGCCACCACCGAAACCCGTCGCGTCCTGCGCCCCACCACCAGCCGCACCCTCATCGACATGATGTACCAGGCCGAGCACTCCATCCCCGGCAACCTGGCCCTCAGCCCGCGCTACTCCACCGTCGGCAAGACCGGCACCGCCGAAATCTCCGCCGCCGGCGGCCTGCTCCCCGAGCAGACCATCGCCAGCTACATCGGCTTCGGCCCGCGCGAGAACCCCCAGGTCCTAATCTCCGTCAAGATCGACAAACCCCGCACCGGCACCTGGGGCTCGCGGGTCGCCTCGCCGATCTTCCGTCAGATGGTCGACCGCGTCTTCGAATACCTCCGCATCCCGGCGGTCGCCTGACCATGGCCGCTCCCGCCCGCCGCTACCGCTTCCTCGAGCGCGGCACGTTGTCCTGGCCCGACCTCGACCCGCTGCTGTTGATTCTCGCCATCGTCCTGCCGTTGATCGGCGTCGTCATCGTCGCCAGCGCCCTCATGCCGGTCATGACCGACGACGCCGCCGCCTTCGGCGCCGCCATCCTCCGCAACGCCCTCATCACCACCGCCGGCATCGCCGTCGCCCTCGGCGTCGCCCAGATCGACTACCGCCGCTACGGCCACCGCTCCTGGCTGCTCTACACCATCGCCGTCGTCCTCTTGATCGCCGTCCTCATCCCCGGCCTGGCCAGTTCCTCCGGCCCGCGCCGCTGGCTCGACATCTCCTTCTTATCTTTCCAGCCCAGCGAAATCGCCAAGCCGGCCCTCATCATCACCCTCGGCTACTGGGCCGGCCGCGTCGGCGACCGCATCCGCGACCAGCGCACCTTCCTTTTCGGCCTGCTCCTCGTCGGCATCCCGCTCCTGCTCGTCGCCATCGAACCCGACCTCGGCACCTCGGTCGTCATCCTGGCCACCGCCAGCGCCGTCGCCTTCGTCGCCGGCACCCGCCTCCGCCACTTCCTCTACGTCGCCGTCATCCTGGCCCTCGGCGTCGTCCTGTCCATCCTCCGCAACCCCTACCAGTTCACCCGCATCCAGGCCTTCTTCAGCCCTGGCGACGACCTGCTCGGCTCCGGTTACCAGGCTCAGCAATCGCTCCTCGCCCTCGGTTCCGGCGGCATCACCGGCAAAGGCCTCGGCATGGGCACCATGAAGTTCCTTTACCTCCCCGCCCCCCACACCGACTCCGTCTTCGCCGTCATCGGCGAAGAACTGGGCCTGCTCGGCACCGCCGCCCTGATGTTGCTGTTCGTCCTGCTGCTGGCGCGCGGGCTCTGGATCGCCTACCACGCCCCCGACACCTACGGCCGCTGCCTGGCCGCCGGCATCTCCTTCCAACTCGCCACCCAGGCCTTCATCAACATGCTCGTCGTCACCGGCCGCCTGCCCGTCACCGGCCTGCCGCTCCCGTTCATCAGCAGTGGCGGGACCTCGCTGATTGTCTCCCTCGCCATGCTCGGCATCCTCATGAACGTCTCCCGCGCCGCCAGCCTGGGAGCCAAACGATGAGGCTATTGCTGTGCGGCGGCGCCACCGCCGGCCACATCTTCCCGATCACCGCCGTCGCCGCCGAACTCGCCACCCGTGACGTCGATCTCGCCGTCCTGGCCATCGGCGGGCGCCGCGAACTCGACCATCGCCTGTTCCGCGACGCCGGCCACCCCTTCCTCGCCACCTCCGCCGCCCCGGTCGTCGGCGCCGGCGCGCGGCTCCCCTGGAATCTCCTCAAGACCTCGTCGGCCACCATCTCCGCCCTGCGCGCCATCCGCCGTTTCAAACCCGACGTCGCCCTCAGCGGCGGCGGCTACGCCTCCATCCCCGGATCCGTCGCCAGCCGGCTCGGCGGCGTTCCGTTGGTCCTGCAGGCCAACGACGTCCTCCCCGGCCGCGCCGCTCTGCTCATCGCGCGCTT
>CAYYTN010000265.1:0-4042 GCA_964474495.1 uncultured Chloroflexota bacterium | reverse complement strand
GCCGTCGACTACGTACCTGGTGACATGGAAGGCCAAGGCAACCAGCGGCGACACGGCCCGGGTGAGCACGACGGGAGCGGGGACCAATCTGTCGAACACGGATACGACGGCGACGACCTACCAGGACGAGTCGGGGACGTTCGTTACGGATGCGAGCGCGACGGATGTGCTGGTGAAGGCGGTAGGTGTGGCCAACGGAGACATTGTCTGGTTCTCTCATTTCATGGTGTGTGAGGGTGGGGAGGCGATTCAGTTCGCGCCGCACCTGGCGGACGGGCTATGGGTGGGCACGGACCACGACGAGCGCGAGGTGCAGTGCATCGTTTTCGATTTCGCGACGGACGTGGCCACCGGGGACGGCAAGTTCTACCTCCACGTCTCAGATCGATTGGCCGGGATGGACCTGGTGGACGTTCACGCGGAGGTGATCACGGCGGGAACAACGGGCACGACGGATATCCAGATCAACAACGTGACCCAGGCGGCGGACATGCTGACGACGAAGGTGACGATTGATTCGGGCGAGACCGGCTCGGATACGGGGGCGACGGCGGCGGTGATCGACACGGCCAATGACGATGTCGCCGAGAACGATCTGCTGCGGATCGATGTGGATGCGGTGAGTACGACCGCCCCGAAGGGGCTGATCGTGACGCTCGGGTTCAGGTTGCCGTACTGGCACTCACTGACAGCCTGGTGGCGTACTGGAAGCTGGAGGAGGCCTCAGGTACTCGCGTAGACGAAGTGGGATCGAATGACCTCACCGATCGGAACACGGTCACACAGGGCACGGGGAAGCACGGAAACTGTGCGTCGTTCGCCCAGGCGAACTCGGAGTACCTGGACATCGCGGACAACGCGGATATGAACGCGAACGGGACGGATTTCAGCGTGAACTTCTGGATCAAACCGCTCAATGCATCGGAGCAGTCGGGACTCTGCGGAAAATACCAGCAGAGCGCCGGGCCGAGCGAGGAGTGGGAGTGCTACCGGACCAGCACCGATCTGCTGGCGGGCAGCACCTGGGATGGTTCCGGAGGACGCAATTGGTTCGACAGCGGCACCGACACGATCGATGAGGACGTGTGGTCGATGGTGACGCTGCGATTCACGCTGTCCTCGAAGAACATGTGCGTTCAGATCAACGACGGTACCGAGAACAACAACGTCATGACTACGGCGCCGCAAAACTCGGCGCACCCCTTCAACATTGGGCGGCCGGTGGACGGGATTGCGGCGGGCTATCTTGACGGCTTGATCGATTCGTTTGGCTGGTGGAAGCGGGTGCTGACCGACAGCGAGGTGACCGACCTCTATGCCAGCGGGAGCGGGCTCGACTACCCGTTCACAGCGTCGTCATCAAGGCCTCGGATTGCGAACGTCATTTGAGACGAGCGGAAGCAGGTGAGAACGCCGGGGGAGATTGGGAATCGCCTGCGTTCTCGATCGAGGCGAGGACAGATCAAGCGGCGGGAAGCCTGAGCCGGATATTGGATCGAGGAGTGGAATGAGAACACAACAATGACAGTCAACGACACCTGGACCGACCCGAGCGAGGGCGGGACGATGGATTTGGACGTGGGCGATGTCCTGACGGAGGCCGTCTACGACCTGATCTTGAGCAATTTGAAGTATGTGGGCGGCACGACCGGCACGGACGGCACGATGCCGACCGGCGGCGCCGACATCATCGAGACGCAGGTATTCAGCTAGCCAATCCCCAGAAGGAGGAATGATGGCGACATTCACGAAACAGCAACTGAGCGGCAGCAGCAACGGGCGCGCGGTGAAGGTGGCGGCGACGTCTACACCGGGCACCACGATCCACACGGCGACGTCGACGGCGAACCAGCTGGATGAGGTCCACCTGTGGGCGGCTAATTCGGACTCGACCGCCCGCAAGCTGACGATCGAACTCGGCGGCAGCAGCTCGCCGGATGACCTGATCGAACAGACGATTCCGCCGGAGTCCGGCCTGGTATACGTGGTGCCGGGACTGCCGCTGGACGGCGGAGTGGTGGTGAAGGCGTTCTGCGCGTCGGCCAACCTGGTAATGCTGCATGGCTACGCTAACCGGATCGATCAGAGCTAGTGGGCAACGCGCTACGCCTGAATCGACCACTGGGGCCGATCAACGATTCGGCCGAGGATCTGATGCCCTGGTTGCTGCCCATCGATGTGTTTCAGCAGGCAAAGAGCAACACGAACTGGGGTGGCAGCTACACGGAGACATCGATGGTCCTGAACGGCCATCGACAGTCCAGCGCGGCTCAGAACGACTCAGTTGAGTGGGACATATCGCTTGCCGCCGGCACGTGGGAGATCGAGCTACTGCACACAACGCTGAATACCAATGGCGTGTACCACGTCATGTTGGACGGAAACGAAGTCGGCACGATTGACAGCTATAGCGCGAGCCAGACCGCGAGTGTCCGGAGCACTATCACGGGTGTCGAGGTTGTTCGGACCGGACGGCACGAACTTCAGCTGAAGATGGCATCGAAGAATGCCTCATCGTCGCAATACTACGCTCGCCTACAGCACGTTCAGTTCCGCTGCACGGCCCGCCATGAGGGCAGCGGGCGGCATGGCAATCGCATCGCGGGCCGCCGGGTATCAGCGCAGTGGCCATCGCGTCTGGCCCCGGACTGGATCGACTACGTGGCGCCCTTGACCGCCTCGGACGACCTGAACACCAACAACACGAGCGGCGACGCCAACTACATCAACAGGTATTCGCGGACTTCGAGTTCGGCGCAGAACGACTGGATTGAGTTCTGGCTGGTCCTCAAGGCCGGCACGTGGGACTTTGAGTTGTTGCACCATAAGGACAGCAACCGGGGCATCTATGCGGTGTCTCTGGATGGCGTGGCGTTGGGGACGATTGACGGGTACGCAGGCTCGACAACCTTGAACCAGCGGGACAGTCTTTCGGGCATTGCGGTTTCACGCTCCGGGGTGCACAAGCTTCGGCTCACGATGGCAAGCAAGAATGCCAGCAGCAGCCTGTACTACTGCATCATCGACGGCGTGCGCATGATGAGGACCGGTTGATGGCAGTCCGAGTTCAGGGCCCGACCAGCCCGGTGGATATGGAAGATGCCATGCCGCTGGAGCTTTTGGTCAACCCTCACCACACGTCGAAGACAGATACGAACTGGGACGGGCCGACGGTGGACACCGGGGCCCTGCACAACGGCTACTGCCGAAGTAGCGGGGCGCAGAACGACGAGAAGACGTGGGACGTGGTGTTGCCGGCAGGCACCTACACCATCGAGTGCATGTTTCGGCATCTCGACAGCCGAGGCATCGCCCACATCTACATCGACTCGGCGCAACAGGGGACGATCGACACCTACAACGCCTCGAACACGTACAACCAACTCGGCACGGTCACGGGAGTGGTCATCGCCGCGGGCGGAACCTACGAATTGAAGAT
The DNA here is from genome assembly GCA_964474495.1 of uncultured Chloroflexota bacterium. Classification (GTDB taxonomy): domain Bacteria; phylum Chloroflexota; class UBA11872; order UBA11872; family VXNJ01; genus JASLPR01. The sequence continues at coordinate 603 of CAYYTN010000265.1, read as the reverse complement.
CAAGATGGCGACGAAGAATGGATCCAGCAGCGGCTACTACGGCGAGTTGGGCAGTGCAAAGCTGATCCGCACTAGCACGGCGATCGCGTAGGCACTCGCGGCTCAACATAGTCCAAGAAGACACCGAGCTCCGGTGAGAGCCTCCGATCAATACAGCCGAGAGGAGGCGAAATGGCGAAGGACCCAAAGCAGTCGGTGGAGCACGTTCACACCAATCGAACGTCGCGGGTGGCCGAGACAGAACTGGTGTCGGAACTGGAGGCATTGAAGATCCCACGGGTGCGGACCTACTCGGTGTACGGCGCCGAGGAGGGGCAGGCAACCGGGGTGTATGCATGGGATGACACGGCTCGGCCGGACGAGTACGAACACAAGGCGCTGACCGAGAAACAAGCGGCAAAGGTGGAAGAGGCGATCCGCGATCATGTCGCGCCGGCGGTGCTGACACCGGTGGAGATGATCGACGGTATGGAACTCTCCGCCGCGGACAAGTCGGCGTTGAAGGGACTGCTGGGCGTCGGGTAGCGGCGGCGATTTGAGCGCGATACCGCGGGATCAGGGGCGCGGGGCCCAGACGAACGTTGGAAGCAATCAGTTGATGGA
>CAYYTN010000264.1:0-4074 GCA_964474495.1 uncultured Chloroflexota bacterium | reverse complement strand
CGACCCCAGACAATCGTTATCGCGATCGCCCCGACCGAATCCACGTCGGCGAAATAGACTTCGTTCACTCCGTCCGGCGCCGCCAGGTCGGCCGTCAGCAGTGCGCCGGTCTGCGAGCCGTTGCCAAAGACGTTCGCGCTCGCCGCGCCTTCCCACTCGCCGATTCCGGTGCCGATCAGGCCCGCCACCGCGTTGGCGTCCAGGCCGCGCAGGTTCGCGCCGTTTACCACGTAGTCCTCGGCCGCCTTCCACTTCGCGCCCCGGGCCATGAAGGTGAAGCAGCTCGATGTCTTCGTTCCACCGCCACCGCCACCGCCGTTGCCCTTGCCGTTCCCGGCGCCGTCCGGCCGCGCCGCGTTGCCGCGCGGATGCACGATCGCGTACCCCTCCACCGCCCGGCCGTTGTCCCGCGCCGTGCCCAGGAAGAACACATTCGGCTGCACTTCCCGGGCCTGCGGCGGCAGTTCCACCGGCGGCCGGTGCGCCTCCGCCGAAATCAACCCCGGCGCCAGCGCCGCCAGCGCCAGGCCCGCGGCCAGGATACCCAGGCGAATTCGCCAACTTCGAAACATCCGTCACCCCATGTCTACGTGGTGGGCAGCGCGCGGCCGCGCGCCCCGTTCCAGCCAGTCTGACTCGATTATCGGCATTCCCCGATGCCGTCTGAGCATCTGCCGTTGCCCCTCGCCCCGCCGCCGCGCCATACTGTAAACCTGTGGGCAGGGTCCGGCTGGCCAGCGCCCGCGCGATCTCGAGGGGGAGACGCATGAATCTCATTGAACGCGACGAACTGAAGCAAAAGATCGACCGCCGCGATGACTTCAAGCTCGTCATGGCCATGAGCGAGTGGCAGTTCGCCGCCATGCACATCCCCGGATCCCTCTGTATCGACAACGCCGAGAAGGCCCGCGAGTTGCTCGACCCCGGCGATGAGATCGTCGTCTACTGCTCCAACCTCGCCTGCCAGGCCAGCGCCTACGCCTATGACCAATTCAAGGCCGCCGGTTTCGATAACGTCCGTCGCTACGCCGGCGGCATCGTCGACTGGTCCGAGGCCGGCTATCCCATCGAAGGCAGCCGCGCTCCGGCGCCCGCCTAGTCCCCGGCGCACCGCGCCAAACCGGAAGCCGCCCTCTCTAGCCCGCCAGCACCCTTCCGCCGCGCGCCACCTCCAGCAGCCCGCCCCAGCGCTCCCCCGTGGTCGGGTCCACCGCGCCCGTCGGCGCGAACTGCACCACGTAGGCCCGCCGTGGCTTGTCGCTGGTATTCGGCCCGCTGCGGTGCAGGCACAGCGAAGAAAACACCGCTGCCGTGCCCTTCTGGACTTCCACCGCGATCCCCGGCTCGTCGCCCTGATAGCCGACTTTGTCGCCGGTTTGCTCGTCAATGACGTGCTCCTGCAAGCCGTCGCGATGCGAGCCCGGCAGTACCCAGATCGTCCCGTTTGCCACCGTCGAATCCTCCAGCGGAATCCACACCGTCAGGTACTCCGCCGGCTCGATCGGGTGATAGCCCGAGTCCTGGTGCCAGGCGAAGGACGCCCCGCTGTGCGGGGCCTTGGTCACCGCCTGGTTCCAGTACAGGCGCAGGTCCGGTCCCAGCAACTCGACGGACATCGCAACCAACCCGGCGTCCGTGCAAAGCTCCCTCCCGGCCGCGCTCTTCTCATCGATCGCGGCGATGAAGTTCCGCCCCTCCAGGCTTATCCCCTGCCGCTCCCCGGATTCGCGAATCGCCGCATCTTGTTCCGCCCGCAGCCGCTCGAAATCGCCGGCAATGCGATCCAGCAGATCGTCATCGAACATCCGCTCGGTGACGAAGAATCCCACTTGGCGAAAGCGGTCCAATTGATGCTCGCTCGGCGCCATGATCTACCCCCTGACCACACCCCTACCCCTCCTGAATGGTCGCGATGCTAGCACGTCTTCGCCTGTCGCCCGGAGCCGCCGGTCGCTATCCTTTGACCATCGGGCATCGGGGGGCCGGCCCGATCGCAGCCGCGTCGCCACCCCCGAATCTTGCCCGCTACCCGGAGGAACCAGCCGTCCCTTGAGAGACCCGCACGTTTTCGGCGCCAACCCGCTCGATCGCGGCGAACGCGTCCGTCGCGACGACACCTGGCTCGCCGCCCGGATCCGCGATCCGGCCAGTCGCTTCCTGCCCTTCTGGAACCTCAACGTCCTGCTGACCGCTGACAACCCGGCCGCCCCCGCCTGGCTTCCGCCGGATCGGGTCGCCACGCCGAGCATCACCGTCGAACCCTGCTTCCTCGGTCTCCGCGACGCCACCGCCCACTTCGCCATCGACGTCTCCGAACTCGACGACCCTGTCGCCGAACTCAACCTGGACGGGCTCCAGTTCGAAGAAGTCCGCGCCGCCGGCGCCGTGCTGCCAGCCACCGACGCCGGGATCGTCGCCCAGGCCCGCGCCCAGATCGATTGGCACCACCGGCACCGGTTCTGCAGCGTCTGCGGCTCCCCCTCCGATCCGCAGCGCGGCGGCCAGGTCCGCAAATGCCCCGACTGCGGCGCCCAGCACTTCCCGCGCACCGACCCCGTAATCATCGTCGTCGTCTCCCGCGGTGACCGTTGCATCCTCGGTCAGTCCCGCGGCCGCCTCTCCCGCATGAAGATGTACTCCGCCCTCGCCGGGTTCATCGACCAGGGCGAATCCATCGAAGAGGCCGTCCGCCGTGAGGTCATGGAGGAAGCCGGCATCCGCGTCGGCGACGTTCGTTACCACTCCTCGCAGCCCTGGCCCTTCCCCTCCTCGCTCATGATCGGTTGCCACGCCGAGGCCATCTCTACCGAAATCAAGTTCGACGAAGTCGAGATGTCCGACGTACGCTGGGTCAACCGCGCCGATGTCCTTCGCGCCCTCGCCGGCGAGAATCCCGAACTCAACGTCCCCGCCGAAATCGCCATCGCGCACCACCTGATCAAGGCCTGGGCCACCAAACAGACATAGCAGCCACAGGCTGCCTCTGCTCGCCTCCGCTTACCCGCCAACTCCCGGCCGCCGCAGCCGCCCCACCAGCGCCGCCGGTTTCGACCTGTTTCCGCCGGCCTATTTCGGCCGCCGCAGTCGCCCCACCCGCGCCGCCGATTCCGACTCGTCTCCGCCGGTCTAGTTAGGCCGCCGCAGCCGCGCCACCAGCACCGGCGGGAACCGCCGAAAGTGCTCCGTCCACGCGCCCTCCCCGCCCACCGGCGACCAGTCCTTCGGGAACACCGGCTCCTCCAGCGCGTCCTGCACCAGCCCCGCCGCGAAGCACTGGCCCAGCAAATCCGAGAGCGGCCGGTCGAAGTAGATATGCGGAACCGGCTGATCATGGATCGCCACCCCCGCCTGCGGCGCCCGCCCCAGGTAGTCGGTCACCTTGATCGAATACACCTCCGGCGACCCGGTCTCGTCGTCGGTCCGTTCCCGCAGCGCCGTGTGCCCGGTCCCGGTCAGCGGATGCGTCACCGAGAACACAAACCGTCCCCCGGGCCGCAGGTTCCGCGCCAGGAACTCCAGCAGCGGCCCGATATCCGCGATATCCATCAGCGCCATGTTCGCCACCGCCGCGTCAAAAGGCTCTCCCGCCAGCCTGGCCAGTTCTTCCCGGTTCGTCGCATCCACAACCGCGTACTCGATCCCGCCCTCCGGAATCTCCGGATACGCCCGCGCCCGCTCGATCATGCCCTCCGCGAAATCGACTCCCACCACCCGCGCGCCCCGCGCCGCCAGCCGCCGCGCGAAATTGCCATTCCCGCAGGCCACATCCAGCACCCGCTCCCCCGGTTTGATATCCAGCAGCCGCTCGGTCGGTTCCCAGACCAGCAGCCGCTGAAAGTCGTTCCCCGTCTCCCCCATCCACTCATCCCAGAACGCCGCGTTTCGCTCCCACGCCGCCCGCGTCCGCGCGTTCAGACCCTCCGGGTCATCCAAATCCCGCTCCCGCTCCGCCAGGCCAAACCTCCAATTCACAATCCGCCCGGCAGAATACCCCACCGCCAACGCCGTCCCCCGCCCTATAATCGCTCCTGTCCGCGAGCCCCCGGCCCGGGACCGCCAAACTTCCCCGCCGCC
>CAYYTN010000263.1:3143-4111 GCA_964474495.1 uncultured Chloroflexota bacterium | reverse complement strand
GATGCGCTTCTTGTTCTCGAAATTCCAGGCCACATCCACCACCAGATCGCGGATCAGCGGGAAGGTCTTCATCGGGGTGACCACGATCGGCTTGGAAAGGTCGAGGTCGGCGAAACTGGTCATGCAGGACAGCTTCGGCTCGCCGTCGATCTCCAAACCACAGGAGCCGCACTTGCCCGCCTTGCAGTTCCAGCGCACCGCCAGCCCCGGGTCCACGTTTGCCTGGACCCAGTGGATCGCGTCCAGGACCACCATGCCCTCTTCGAGCGGTACCGAGAATTCCTCGAAGTCGGCGTTCTCTTCATCGCCACGGAAGATCTGCAGCCGCACCTCAGCCATTATTCGGCCGCCTTGATGATGGCCGCCAGCTCGTCCGGCATCTGCGCCAAGGGGGTGGTCTCGACCTGCATCCCGTCTTCGCCCAGGCGGACGATGACGTTGCGCCGTCCCCAGCCGGTCTCGTCGCTTTCGGCGAAGTCATTGCGGGTGTGACCGCCGCGGCTTTCCTCCCGGGTCAGCGCCGACCGGCCAGTCGCCTCGCCGACGATCAGCAGATTGCGCAGGTCCAGCGCCTGGTGCCAGGCCGGGTTGTAGGGGCGCGCGCCGGTCACATGCGAAACCCGGGTTCGGGTGGTGAGGTCGGCCAGGGTATCGATACCCTCTTGCAGGTTCTCCGCCGTGCGGATGATCCCCACCTTCGCGTCCATCATCGAGCGCAATTCGTCCTGCAGCGAGAACGGGTTCTCACCGCCCTCGGCGCTCTCGAACGGCGCCAGCGCCTCGGCGGCGGCGGCCTCGATCTCGGCGTTGTCGGGTGGAGGAATGTCGGCGGCCAGGGCCTCGTCGGCCGCGTATTCGCCGGCCCGCTTGCCAAAGACCACCAGGTCGGTCAGCGAGTTCCCGCCCAGGCGGTTGGCCCCATGCACGCCGCCGGCGGCTTCGCCGCAGGAATAGAGCCCGGGAACCGA
>CAYYTN010000263.1:0-3108 GCA_964474495.1 uncultured Chloroflexota bacterium | reverse complement strand
CATGATGTAGTGGGCGGTCGGGCCGATTTCCATCGGTTCCTTCGTGATGTCCAGCTTGGCCAGTTCCTTGAACTGGTGGTACATGCTGGGCAGGCGCATCTGGATGTCGGCCGCCGTTCGCTGCGAGGCCACGTCCAGGAACACCCCGCCGTGCGGCGAGGCCTTGCCGGCGTCCACCTGGCGCAGGATCGCCCGCGCCACCTCGTCGCGAGTCAGCAGTTCGGGGGAGCGCCGGGCGGACTTGTCGCCGGCCCGCCAGCGGTCGGATTCCTCCTCGGTTTCGGCGTACTCACCGGCGAAGACCGGCGGCACGTTGTCGAACATGAAACGCACCCCGTCCGAATTGCGCAGCACGCCGCCCTCGGCGCGCACCGCCTCGGTTACCAGGATGCCGCGCACCGACGGCGGCCAGACCATGCCGGTCGGGTGGAACTGCACGAACTCCATGTCGATCAGTTCGGCGCCGGCCAGGTAGGACAGCGCGTGCCCGTCGCCGGTGCATTCCCAGGAATTGGTGTTGATCTGCCAGGTGCGGCAGGCGCCGCCGGTGGCGATGATCACGGTCCGCGCGCCGAAGACCACGAACTCACCGGTGCGCCGCCAGTAGCCGAAGGCGCCGTTGACGCGGCCGTCGCTCTTCAGCAGCCGCGTGATCGTGCACTCCATGAAGACTTCGATGCCCTGGTGGATGCCGTGATCCTGCAGGGTGCGAATCATCTCCAGGCCGGTGCGGTCGCCCACGTGGGCCAGGCGCGGGTATTGATGGCCACCGAAGTTGCGCTGGTTGATGCCGCCGCTCGGGGTGCGATCGAAGACCGCGCCCCACTCTTCCAGCTCGCGGACGCGCTCGGGCGCTTCGCGGGCCAGGATCTCGGCCATGCGCCAGTCGCTCAGCATCTTCCCGCCGCGCATGGTGTCGCGGAAATGGGTCTGCCAGTCGTCGCGGTCGTCGGCGTTGCCGAGCGCGGCGGCCATGCCGCCCTCGGCCATCACCGTGTGGGCCTTGCCGAGCAGGGACTTGCAGACCAGTCCAACGGTGGCTCCCCGGGAGGAGGCTTCAATGGCCGCCCGCAGCCCCGCCCCGCCGGCCCCGATGACCAGCACGTCGAAATCGTGGCGTTCGTATTCGCCGGCCATCAGTTGGCCGAAATCAAGATGAAGTACGGATCGGAGAAGACCTCCATTGCCACCAGCCGCACGTAGAGGTCGCTGAGCAAGACCCAGATCAGGCTGAACATTGCCAGGGGTCCGTGGCGCTCGTTGAGGAACGTCACAAAGCGCCAACCGCGGTGCCGGACCCGGCTGACCGGCGAACACGAGAAGCAGTCCAGCCCGCCGCCGATGAGATGGCGCAGCGAGTGGCAACCCAGCGTGTAGCCGCCGATCGCCACCGCGTTCACCACCAGTACCACGGTCCCGACGCCGATGCCGAAGCCCTCGTCGGAGAAGAACGCTTTGACGGCGTCGTAGGACAGGAACACCACCAGCGCCAGCGCGAAGGGCAGCGCGTAGCGGTGGAAGTTCTGGAAGGCGAAGATCGAGCGCTCGCCGGTATAGGGCCGCCCCTCGCCTTCGCCCACGGCGCAGGCCGGCGGGCTCAGGAAGTAGGAGCGATAGTAGGACTTGCGGTAGTAGTAGCAGGTCATCCGGAACGTGAGCGGCACCCAGAGAATCAGGATCGCGGGCGTGCGCAGGAACTCGGGCACGAAGCCGGGCCAGCTGTCCGGCACGATCAGCGGCGAGTAGTACGGCGAAAGGTACGGGCCCACCTCGGCGAATTCTTCGCCCTGCAGCAGCGCCCAGGTGGTGTAGATAACGAACGCCAGGAAGACGGCGCCGAAGATCAGTGGCGGGCCCCACCAGCGGTCGCGGCGATAGGTGGCGCCCAGTCGGTCAAGCGCAAGCTGCGAGGGGCGGAAGGTCTGGTCCACGCACCCATCCAATCCTTCGGTCCCGCCGGCGCGGGCGCGTCATTGCCCCGTCCGCCGCGGGCTTAAGTTGCCGGCGTGATGTTACCAGTCCGGGGTCACCTGGAACCGCCAGAACGATCAACATTTCGTGAATGTCACCGGCGTACAACTATCATGCGGCGACCGTGCGCCGGGCCGACAGGGAAGGATCTGCCGTATGCCGATCGATTTGCAGCCGATCGTCGACGATCTCCAGGATCGGATGAGCCGCATGACGGTGCCGGGCGCGGCGCTGACCCTGATCGCCGATGGGCGGGTCGTGCTGGCCGAGGGCTACGGGGTCACCAGCGTCGGGGATTCCGGCCTGCCGATGACGGCGGACACGATCGTGCGGGCGGCGTCGATCACGAAATCCCTGACGGCCACCATGGTGATGCGGCTGGTCGATGGCGGGCAACTGGATCTAGACCGGCCGGTGATCGAGTACCTGCAATCGCTGCGATTGAGCCTGCCGGGGGCGGCGGAACGGGTCACCCTGCGCATGTTGCTGAGCCACACGGGCGGGCTTTCGCGGGATGTGGACTGGTGGGGCTCCCGCGATTTCGATGCGCTGGAGATCCTGGTACGGGATGTCCTGCCGGATACCCCAATGCCGGCGCCGCCGGGGGCCGTCTGGTCATACAGCAACTCCGGCATTTGCCTGGCGGCGCACGTCGCCGAAGTGGTCACCGGACGCCTCTATCCCGAACTCATGTCCGAGTTGCTCTTCGATCCGCTGGGAATGACGCGCTCGACCTTCGACATCTCGGTGGCGTCCACCTACCGCATGGCCCAGTGCCACGTCATGGACGCGGAGGGGAATTTGTCGGTCCATCACCGCCAGCCCGACGCGGTGGCCTTCAGCGCCTCCGGCTCGGTGATGACCACCGCCAACGATCTGGCGCGCTACCTGCTGCTGCACCTGCACGGCGGCGAATTCGCGGGGGAGCGCATCCTGAGCGAGGCGGCGGTGGCGGAGATGCACGCGCCGGTGGTGAGTCGCTACACACCGGCCGGGGATGGCTACGGGCTGGGCTTCTACACGGGACCGCACCGCGGGCGGACGAAGGTGTGGCACTGGGGCCGGATCCTGCGATACGGCGGGATCGCGGTCACCATCCCCGTGGCCCGGGTGGGCCTGGCGCTTTTGTATAACCGG
>CAYYTN010000262.1:259-4132 GCA_964474495.1 uncultured Chloroflexota bacterium | reverse complement strand
ACGACCCCACCGCCGGGAGCCACGCCATGCCGTTCCACCCCACCCCGCGACCCCGATGAATGCCGGCGTAATCGGACTCGGCGACATGGGCAGCGGGCTCGCCCGCAATCTCATCAAAGCCGGCTTCCAGACCACCGGATTCGACCTCGACCGGGCGCGGCTGGACGCCTTCGCGGAGATGGGCGGGCAGCCGGCCACCGGCATAGCCGAAGTCGGCCGCGGCGCCGACGCCGTATTCGTAATGGTCATGACCGGCGCCCAGGCCCGCGCGGTCATCCTTGGCGAAGACGGACTCTCCTCCGCCATGGCCCCCGGCTCCGTCATCCTGCTCACCGCGACCATTCCGCCGGCCGAGATCGTCGCCATCGCCGCCGAACTCGAACCGACCGGCATCGACTTCATCGACAGTCCGGTCAGCGGCGGCTTCCCCGGCGCCCAGGCCGGCACGCTGACCATGATGGCCGCCGCTCCCGCCGATCTCCTCGCCGCCAATCGCGAAGTCATGGAGGCCGTCTCCGCCGACATCCACCACGTGGGAGAGCGGGCCGGCATGGGCCAGACCGTCAAAGCCTGCCTGCAATCCATCATCGGCGCCATCTTCGCCGCAACCTGTGAGGCCGCCGGACTGGCCGCCCGCGCCGGCGTCAGCGGCCAGGTCCTCTACGATGTCGTCAGCACCTCCGGCGCCGGCAGCGGCGTCGCCAACACCGCCCTCGAGAACATCATCGACCGCCAGTTCATCGGCGCCGGCAGCCACATCAGCACCATGCACAAAGACCTGAACATTTCCCTCGAAATGGCCCGCGACCTAGGCGTCCCGCTCTTCACCGCCGCCACCGCCAGGCAACTCTTCCAGGCCGCCAAAACGAAGTACCCCGAAGGCGACAACTGGATCATCGCCCGCCTCGTCGAAGACATCACCGGCGTCCAGCTACACCGCGACCGCCCGGTCGAAGCGTGAAGCTCGGCGTCATCACCGACGGCATCAGCCGCGACTTCGCGCATGCCCTCGACGTCATCGTCGAATTCGGCCTCCGGCACGCCGAATTGCAGTACATCGGCGACAAAGAGATCGGCGACCTTGACCGTGCCGAGATGCAGGCCGTCAAATCCGAGCTGACCGCCCGCGGGCTCAGCGTCCCCTGCATCTCCCGGCACAACTTCGTCGGACTCGGCGTCACCGAGACCGGCCCGGCCGACCCGGCCTTCATCCGTCAAATGGACGCCTTCAAGCGCTCCATCGACACCGCCGGCGCCGTCGACTGCCCGCTGGTGCGCATCATGGGCTTTCGCAAAGAGATGATCCTCTTCGGCTCCGGCGGCGCCGAGCACTGGAACGTCGCCACCGGTGCCTGGGACGCCCTGCTCGACCTGACCCGGCCGGCGGTCGAAATCGCCGCCGCCACCGGCGTCACCCTGGTCATCGAGACCGGCAACGGCGGCATGGTCAATTCCGCCCTCCTCGCCGCCCGGCTGGCCGCCGAGATCGACTCTCCGAACCTGCAGGTGCTCTGGGACCCGGCCAACTGCCTCTACTCCGGCGAGGTCACCCTTCCCGACGGGTACGAGGCCCTCTCCGGCTGCCTGGGCCACGTCCACATCAAGGACACCCGCGTCTGGCCGCACCGCGCCACCATCGAGCAGATGCAATACGGCCGGGGCCACCTGGCTCCGCACCTGGCCGGCATCGCCGCCGCGCTAGGTGACGACGGCTACGACGGGGTCGTCAGTTTCGAGTCGGTCCACCGTCCCGCCGGCGGCAGCTTCGAGGACGGCTTCCGCGCCTCCATCGCCGGCTTCCTCCGCGACTTCGGAGATCCCGCCTAGCCGCGCTCGCCCGTTCGCGCCGGCAGTCAGACAAGACGGCCTGTGGCTGTGGCCCGGCCTGTACCCAGGTTGGGATCTAGCGGGCGGCCGTCCTACGGCTCGGCTCAATCATTCAGAAGAAACAGCCTGTGGCTGTCCGCTGCTGGACGGGACCCACGAAGCGGGCTAGTCCCCGAACTCGAACCCGTACAGTTCCGCGTTCTTCACCCAGATGCGCAATTTCACCCCGCCCGGGATCTCGTCCACGACGTCGCCCCCCGCCCACTCCACCCGTTGCCGCACCGCGTCGCCGGTGAACGCCCGGCAGTCGTCCCGGGCGAATCCCTCCCACACGTTGTTGAACGTATCCATCACCTCCACCCGGATATGGCCATCCGGCGCGCAGGTGCCGTTGATGTAGAGGTGCGAGTGGGTGGAGAACACCGGCTTCGTCTCCACCCAGCCCTCCCGAACCGTCGCTCCCAGCGACACATAGCCATCCTTGCGTAGCGTCGCCAGCGCCAGGTGATGCCCGTCCATCCCCAGCTTCGGATCGATAGCCTCCGGCACATCCAGCCCTTCGTCGTTGCCGATCACCCACCAGTCGTGATGCACCTTCATGCCGCCGTAATAGAACCACAACTCGTCCCCCACCCCGATCGGCCGGCAGGTCGTTTCCACTCCGAACTCGTCGTAGCTCCCCGGTCCGCCGTGGGGGATAAACGGCCGGTGTTCCAGGAAGCGATTCCACTCCCGCCCGTCGCGCCCGTGGTGCAGGTACATATCCATCGTGTTGTCCACCTGGTGCAGCACGTCCAGCAGCCCCAGGTGCATCTCCCCGGCCCGCCAGTGCACGAACCCGTAGTAGCCGTCGTCCAGGTTCGCCTCCGGGCCCGGGTCCCAGCGCAATTCCGGCTCGCTCCACTCGACCAGGTCCGGGCTCTCGATCCGATAGATACGCCGGCGCACCCCCCACGTCCCCTCCGGTCGCGCCGGCCACACCGGGCCGAACCAGTTATCCATCGCCGGGTGATCGCTCTCGCCGGCCATCCCGCCGTACCGCCCCCACAGCACGTACTTCTCGTCGATCTCGTCCCACGACATGATCTCCACGTCCGAGAACCAGCCCGGGATGATCGGGTTGCCGGCGAACGGCGTCCAGTGGATGCCGTCCGGCGACTCCGCCATGCAGAGCCCGCCGCTGATTTGCCCCGCGTAGGCCTTCTTCGGGTTTGTCACCGTCTCATCGTGGTACAGGTAGACCATCTTGAAGCGCCGCGCCGGGTCCGGGTCGCGCTCGTCCAGGAAGATGTTCGGGCATATCACCTCCCGGTACGGCGGATGCCCGAACACGGTGTTGGTGTCGCGGCCGTCGATCTCGAATATGCCGGTGGCCGGCTTGGTCCAATTCAGCCCGTCCGCCGACTCGGCGTAGTAGACCCGCGCCCGGAGGCTCTGCAGGTCGTAGTCGTCCTTCGCCACCGTCCCGTAGGTATAGAAATCCTGGTACCAGCACTTGAATAGCCCGTCCGCCAGGTCGCGGACCACGCTGAAACAACTGGTGCGAAAGTACGGATTCACCTCCCAGGGCCGATCGCGCTTGATCAGCGGATTCCGCTCGTGCTTCTTCGGCGTGTGTTGCCGGCGGGTCAGGTTCTTCACCGCCGCCACCACGTCGTCATCGATAAATAGCTGCCGCCGGTCCGCCACGTTCTTGAACCGCTGATCTTCCTTGTACGCAACCCACATAGCGAACCCCCGCGCTGGCTTAGCTTGGCCCGCTTCGATTATGCGCCCAAACATCCCCGCCGCGTCCGTGACACATCTCTGCTAGCTTCGGGGATATTGATTTTCGCGCCCTGCCCGACATAGCGATGGCCGCCCGTCTCCTGGCCATGCGCAATCACGACTTCCCCAACTACACCGTCGAGGCCTTCGAGTCCGCCCTCTCCGAACGTTTCGACATCCACCGTCGCGAGCCGATCCCCGGTTCAGATCGCGTCCTCTACCACATGGAAGCCGTCTAGCCGCCCGGCTCCTCCACCGTCTCCGCCGCCCCGTCCGCTT
>CAYYTN010000262.1:0-249 GCA_964474495.1 uncultured Chloroflexota bacterium | reverse complement strand
CGATCGCCGCCTCCGGGTCTAGCGTCCACAGCTGCCGCGCGAAGACCATCACCGCCACCGCCACCGCCACCCCGATCCCGCCCGAAAGCACCATCGCCAGCGGCGTCGAGGTCGCCTCCGCCAGTGCCGACATCGGCAGCAGCCCCACCGGCGTCAGCCCCCACCCCAGCATCCAGATCGACAGCACCCGCCCGCGCAGCCGATTTGGCACCATCAGTTGCAGGATCGTCTGGATCATCGCCAGGTACA
>CAYYTN010000261.1:1654-4139 GCA_964474495.1 uncultured Chloroflexota bacterium | reverse complement strand
CATCCCCGGACCGTGCTAAAACAGGTACTGCTCGCCCTCCGCTGCTCCCGAATCGAACAGCTGAATGTCGATCCCCCGTGATTCGGCTGAGTCCAGCGCCGTCCCGACCGCCTGGCTGATGCTGACCACCCCCAGCACGTAGCCGCGCGTGGATTCACGCCGCTCCGCCAGCGTCTTCGGAACGTCGGCCTCCCCGTACACCGGCCGAATAATCAGGATTCCGTACCCGGGCCCATCCTCCTGCACCAGCGAAATCCGCGCCGTCGCAACAAGCTCACCCAAATCGCACGCCAGGTCAAGCGCCTCCCGGCGCGCCGGACTCGAACCCAGGTCAAACCCCATCGCCGCCTCGTTCCCCGCCAGCGGATTCACGTACAGCACCGGGAAGTACTTGTCACGTCGCTCCGCCACCACCAGCGCTCCCGATTCCCCAATCTCCTTGAAGAAGAACGGGCGAAATCCCTCCTCCCGGGTGATTCGCTCCACCGTCGCCCGCTCGGCGTCGGGAATCAGCGGGATCCATTCCAGCGCCCGCAGCCCCGGCCCTATCCCCAGCGCATCATCGGTGTAGGTGCCAAACTCCTCCCGGCTCACATACGTGGTTGCGTCATAGAAAGCACCCAGTAGCTCGACGCTGTGCAGGTTCGCCCGCAGCGCCCGCTCTACCGCTTCAACCCGGCTCCGCGAGATACGCCGGAATTCATCCTCCCGGTTGCGGTTCTCGGCGTTGCTGGTGATGACGAACACCGCCAGCACGGCGGCGACTATCACGGCAAAAGCCAACCCGGCGGAGAGCCACGGCCGGCGCAGGTTGTTCAACCAGCTAAAACGAAGCCTCAACGTATCTCCCTGGTGGTCGGCCCTGCCGGAAATTCTATCCGGGGCAAAGGTCGACCGGCCCGACCCGGCCGCCCGTTTCCGGTCTCAGCCCGGCCCGCCCGCTTGCCGGCCGGCGCTACTCCGGGGCCGCGCCGGGCCCCTTCCCGGTGAATCTTCCGCCAAACGCCCCGATCGCCGTGTAACCGCGGCCACCGACCGCCGCCAACCGCCTCTTCAGCGCCCGCTTGCCGGTCGGCCATCACACGAACACCAGCCGCGCTCTTCCGCCCCACCATCAACCGCCCGGCTAGCGCTCGTAGACCACCCCGCCCGTGCGGTGCGCATGGATGTAGTCCCAGTCCACTTGTGCTCCCAGGCCGGGCCCCTCCGGAGCGTAGACGCAGCCCTCGGCGTCGATGGCGTCCAGCCCATCGCGGTAATTGGTATAGGTGTTCACCGCCGAGGTATCCGCCTCCGGGTCGGGGTGCACCAGGTTCATCTCGTAGAAGTTCGTATTGCGCAGCGCCGTCATCAGGTGGCGGTGGGCCGGGCTGTGGGAATGTATCTCCACGTCCAGGCCCAGTCCCTCCGCCACGTGGGCGATCTTCATCGCCCCGGTGATTCCGCCGTCCTGGTAGGCGTCCACCCGCAGGATGTCGGTCGCGCCGGCCACCGCCGCGTCCGTGTGCGCCGGCAATCCCCGCAGGTACTCCGACATCAGCAGCGGGGTTTGCAGCTTCTCCCGCAGCAGGCGGTGCACGTGAAACGACTTGCCGCCCTCCCACAGCGGATCCTCATACCAGGAGAACCCCGCCTCGTCGCAGGCCCGCCCCACCCGCACCGCTTCCGCGAAAGTGGCGATCGCGCAGGCCGGGTCGCTCATCAGCGCCATCGAATCGCCAACCGCGTCGCGCACCGCGTGGATGGTTTCGATTTCCTCCCTGGGGTCGGCGTCAATCCAGCCGTGAATCTTGAACGCCGTGTAGCCCATTTGCCGGCAGCGCACCGCGAAATCCGCGTAGGCCCGCGGCGAATCCAGCCCGCCGACGCGGTCGCCGTGATAGGTGCTGGCATAGGCGCGCAGCGGGCGGCGGCGGCCTCCCAGCAACTCATACACCGGCGCGTCATACAGCTTTCCCGCCAGGTCCCAGAGGCAGATATCGATCAGCCCGATCGCCAGTGCATCGTGCTGCCGCAGTTCAAACAACAGGTCCCGGCAGATCTCGTTGCGTTGCCGGGCATCGCGCCCGATCAGGAACCGCGCCACCAGGTCCGCCTGCCGCACCGCCATGATCATCTGCCCGGCCGCCTCGCCGCTCACCCCGGCGTCGGTTTCGATCCGCATCGCGCTGCGGCGCACCGTCCCCTGATCGCCGGGCGTGTAGATCAGCCCCAGCCCCGACGAACTCCCGGAGATGTTGCGCAGGTTGACTGTGAACTCAAACGTCTCGATCCGCGTGATCAGTGGTGGTTTCATGGAGTGCTTAAGTTCCGGTAGAGGGTGGTCGTCGCCCCGGCCCGGCTGCTCCCGGGCCCGCCGCAAGGATACTTGCCGCCCTCCACCGCCACATTTGGCCTTTGGTCCGCCCGACGGGTTCCTACGGAGTTACTATGCCCATCAGCCCCTCGGCGTCCGGGTCATCCGGGATGTCCGGAGGCTGATCAG
>CAYYTN010000261.1:0-1644 GCA_964474495.1 uncultured Chloroflexota bacterium | reverse complement strand
CGCAACGGGTCGCGCGGCCGGCCGCAGTGGGAAGCCGCGGTGAGGCTGGGCGGGAACCGGTCGCGGTCAACTAAGCTTTCACTACGGTCATGAAGCTCAATTCACGCCGGCGTCCAAACCTGTGCCCCCCATAGCTCAGAGGATAGAGCATTGGTTTCCTAAACCATGTGCGCAGGTTCGAGTCCTGCTGGGGGGACCATCGATTCGCGGGTTTGCGGGCGCTCCGCGCGAACCCCGCCAGAAGCCCACTGGCCGACAGTCCATCTCCGCCCGGTTGGCCCTCAGGCCGAAAGCGAGCCGTGCTCGGTGCGGGCGAGCACGTGGTCCTGCAGCTCCGCGGGCAGGTCGACGAAGACCGCCGAGAAGCCCCATACCCGCACGATCAGCGTCCGGAACTCCGGCAACCCGGGGTTCGCGCGCGCCTTCAGCAGTGTGTCGCGGTCGATGACGTTCACCTGGAGCGTGGCCGCCGAACGCATCTTGATGAAGGCGGTCAGCAGGGCCACGAACTTCTCGAAGGCGTCGTCACCCTTCACAATCGCCGAGTGCAGCGCGATGTCGAACACCGAGCCGTGGGAGGCCTTCGTCAGGTCCACCTTGGCCACCGATCGCAGCGCCGCCGTCGGGCCGCTTCGGTCCATGCCCACCGACGGCGAAAAGCTGTTGGCGGTCAATTCGCCCTTGCGCCGGCCGTCCGGAGACGCCGCAACGTCGCTCTTGCGGTGAATGCCGAAGGACATGAATCCGGGCGCCCATTTGCCGCCGGGGCCATCGCCATTGCCGGACCGTTCGTGCACGGCGTCGCAGAAGAACTCGGCGATCTCCTTCACGATCGCGTCCACATAGTCGTCGTCGTTGCCGTAGCGGGGGGTCCGATTCTTCAGCCGTTGCCGGAGCGGCTCATGCCCCTCGAAGTCGGCCTCCATGGCGGCCCGAAGCCGTTCCCACGTCAGGGTGCCGTCGTCATAGATGAGCTTCTTGATGGCCGCCAGCCCGTCCGCCGCGTTACCGACCTGGGCCAGGATGCAGCCGTTGATGGCGTAGCGCGCCGCCGCCGCCGAGGCCTCTTCCAGGCAGTCCTCAATGCCGGCGGCGAAGAAGGGGAAAGTGATCGGCCGGGCCGGGCCGGGCCCCTCCGGCATGAACCGGACCAGCCGCGATTTGTAATCCGCCATCACCGCATCGAACGTCGCGTAGTCCTTGCGGTCGGTGCCCAGGACCAGGTCGTTGAGCACCGGCAGGGCGTCATGCACGCTGAACTTGATAGTTCCCTTGGCTCCAATGATTATCTCGGAGCAGCCGTCGTTGCAGTAATCCCGGGCGTCCTCCAGGGGGATCCCCAGCTTCACCAGCGATGGGACCACAACCTCGTCGTTAAACACCGCCAGCGTGTTGGCGCCCTTCGCCAGCATGCGGCCGCAGGCCGCCATCAGGTCCGGCGGAGAGCCCGGGAAGACCCTCACGTTGATCTTGGGCTCGGGCAGCATCAGCTTCCCCGCCGCCTTGATGCACATGTAGGTGAGTTCGTTGGCGGCGTCACCGCCGTCGGCGGTCTGGCCGGCCAGCGATATGTTGCGCAGGGTGTCGTTGGCGGCCTCCCAGCCCCTCGGGAAATGGTTGATCTTGACGAACAGGCACTCCAGC